>JAFAIW010000014.1 GCA_019236495.1 Vulcanimicrobiota bacterium
GCACGCGCGAAACGCGCGCGATACCGCGGCCGCGAAAACTTATATGTGGACGCGCGCGCATCCAAACGCCCCGCTAGCCGGGCAGCGTGCATCAAATCTCCACCGAGATATTGCACCAAATCGACGCGAGCGGGCACGTCCGCCACGGGCCGGCCCAAGGCAAATTTCACATAGGTTTTCGGATCGTGCACGCGTGCGCGAGGAAACATGGCGCGCGTGGTTTCCGCCTCGCGCCCGGTTGCGTAATCGTCGGGCACGAAGAAAACGTGCGCGTCGAGCTCCGGTTCCAATGCATAGAGCCGGTGCAAAAGCGGCCGTAACCAACCGGACACCTCTCCCGGACCGTTGCAGGTCAGCGCCACGACCGGCGCTCCGGAACTATTCGGCATACCGACGGAGAATAGCGGCGATTACGTCCGTCGTGCTCCGTCCCGCCTCGTGCGGGGCGAGCGCGATACGTCCGCCGCCGGCGAGCACGACGTCGCGTTCGGGCAATTCGTCTTCGCGATATTGCGAGCTCTTCACGTGAACGTCGGGCTTTAGCCGATCGAGGATCGTCTCCGGCGTGCGCTCTCCAAACCCAACGACGAGATCGACGCAACGTAATGCCGCGAGAACGCGAGCGCGCTCCGCAAACGGCACGATCGGGCGTCGTTCCCCTTTGATGGCACGCACCGAGGCGTCGGTATTGAGCCCGACGACGAGTGCGTCGCCTTGTGCGCGGGCCCACGCCAAATATGCGACGTGCCCGGCGTGCAAAATATCGAAGACGCCATTGGTGAAGACGACGCTCGCGCCGGAAGTTCGATGCTGCTCGCGCCACCGCTGCGCTTCGGGGAGCTCGACGATCGGTGCAAAGAATTCAGGCATGCGCGTGATCGATCAGCGCAACGATTTCTTCCGGTGAGGCGGTGGCGGTCCCAAGCTTTTCGACGACCGCGCCCGCCGCGAAGTTCGCAAGTTGCAATGCCAGATCGATCGGCGTGCCGGCCGCCAGCGCCAGCGTCAAGACGGCGACCACGGTATCGCCCGCTCCGCTGACGTCGTAAACCGTGCGCGCCACTGCCGGAACGAAGCGCCGGTTGCCGTCCCTGGAAAAGAGCGCCATGCCGCGTTCGCCGCGCGTGACGACCGCATAGCGACAATGCAGCATCTCGAGGAGTCGCATTCCGGCGCGCGCCAGCGACTCGTCGTCGACGACGGCGATCCCGGTGGCCTGCGCGGCTTCGTGGACGTTTGGCGCAACGCACGTGACGCCCGCAAACATTCGCATGTCTTGCGGTTTCGGATCGGCGACCACGACCGGCGCGGCGAGCGTCGCTTCGACGATCGTGCGTGAAAGCAAACCTTTTGCGTAATCGCTCAGCACTACCGCATCGACGTCGCCGACGTGCGCTGCAATGAACGTTGCAATTTCTCGTTCGTCCTGCGCGCGCAGCGGCGCTATCGATTCCCAATCGGCTCGGACGACCTGCTGATTATGCGCGACGATCCGGGTCTTGCGCGTCGTCGGGCGATCGTCGAGCTCGAAAATGCCTTCGGTTTTCACCCCGATCTCACGGAAAAGTCCGCGTACGCGCTCCGCTTGGGCGTCCTTTCCGACGACGCCGACGAAGCGCACCTGCGCGCCGAGCGCGCACAGATTGTTGACGACGTTTCCCGCGCCGCCGAGAGTAAACGAATGGTCGTCGACGGCGACCACCGGTACCGGGGCTTCGGGGGAGATGCGCGTGACGGATCCCCAAATCCACTCGTCGAGCATCACGTCGCCGACGACCAGGACCGATCGGCCGTTCATGCGCTCGAACGCATGACGCGCGTCGGGCGTCGCCAATGCGAGTGCAGTCACGGCGTTTTTTCGAACATCAACTGCTGCTCTACCAAATCGCAGATGATGTGACCCATCGTGATGTGGACTTCTTGCACGATCGCCGAGTAACCGTCGGGCCCGAGCAATACCAGATCCGCGACCTCCGCCGCCTTACCTCCGCCGTTCCCGGTAAACGCGACGGTGATCGCGCCGTGTCGCTTCGCTTCTTCGAGTCCGATCACGACGTTTGGAGAGTTCCCGCTCGTGGTGATCCCCACGGCGACGTCACCCGGCTGCACGAAGGCTTCGAGCTGTCGGGCGAACACGCGCTCGTACCCGTAGTCGTTTCCGATTGCGGTCACGGCCGATGGGTTGCACGCCAACGATTCAGATGGATAGCCGCGCCGTTCGCGCAAGAACCGGCCGCTGAACTCCGCCGCGAGATGTTGCGCATCCGCGGCACTTCCGCCGTTTCCGAACCAGAGCACTTTTCGTCCCGAAGCAAAGGCGCGTGCGATCGCAGCCGCAATTGCTTCGACCTGACCGCGTAGGTGGCGGGCTTCGAGCAAACCGCGACGGTCGGCCAGGATCTCATCGAAACCTCGCCGGCCTTTGACGTCTAGGCTTCGATCCACATTAGGTCCTCGCCCAGCGAAACGAGCTCGCCGTTCTCGGGGATCACGCGCACGACGTTACCGGAATATTCGGTCGTGATTTCGTTCATCAACTTCATCGCCTCGAGGATGCACACGACTTGTACCGCCTCCACGCGATCGCCGACGTTCACGAACGGTTGCGCGCCGGGAGCCGGCGCGGAATAGAAAACCCCCACGAGCGGAGCGGTGACGCGTTTGACGTTTGCGGGAGCACCGGGCGCAACGGCGGGATGCTTTGCCGCGACCGGCGCAGGCGGAGGCGCGGCGGCCGTCGATCCTTCGCGCCGGACCAGCTCGTAAAGTTGTCCTCCGACGGTCACTTTGAGCGCGTCGAGGTCGTGCTCGTGCATGATTTCCACCAGGCGCGCCAGCGTCGCGAGCTCGTTCGGATCGGCAGGGTGTTCTTCCATCACGCCCCCATTTCAACGAGAACCGCCGCAGTGTCTTTTTCGAACTGGAACGGAATGCGGCGGTCCGTGCGCGAGAGCAAATCGCGCAGAACGAGCGAGCCTTCTTCCAGCTCCTGGGTACCCGCGATCAATGCATAGCGCGCATTATTGCGATCCGCGATTTTGAGATGCGCCAAGAGCTTGCGTTCCTCGTAATCCATGTACGCCGGGACGCCGCCATGCTTGCGAACGTACCCTAACAGGTGCACGAGGCGCTCGCGAGCTTCGCCCCCGAGCGCGATGAATTGAATCCCGCGGCGCTGCGCCTCGGCCGATGCGGCGGCCGCTTCGACCATCGTCAAGAAACGTTCGAGCCCGAGTGCGAAGCCGACCGCCGGCGTATCCGGTCCGCCGAGCGCACGAACGAGCCCGTCGTAACGGCCGCCGCCGCACACGGTACTGTGCGCGCCCAACGCGTCGGATTCGATCTCGAAAACGGTGCGCGTGTAGTAGTCGAGGCCGCGCACCACCCGCGGATTCACTTGGTACGGGATTTCCGCTTCGTACAAATAGTGCTGCACCATTTCGAAGTGCTCGCGACACGCGTCGCAGAGCACAGATTCAAACGGCGGCGCGCTTTCGATGAAGGGCCGATCCTCGGGCGCCTTGCTGTCGAGGATCCGCAACGGATTGCGCTGCAATCGTCGCTGGGAATCCTCGGAGAGCGACTCTACGTGCGGGCCGAAGTGCGCGGTCAGGGCTTCGCGATATTTCGGCCGGCACGCTTCGTCGCCGATCGAATTCACGAAAAGCGTGGCGCCGCGCAGCTGATATCCCGCGATCAATTGCCACGCCAGTTGGATGACCTCGAAATCCGCTTCGGGTCCTTTGAAACCGAAGCACTCGATGCCGAACTGATGCGATTGCCGGTAGCGCCCGGCTTGCGGCCGCTCGTATCGAAAAATCGGCCCAACGTAATAGAGCCGCTGTGGACCCTGTCCCAGGAGACCGTGCTGAAGCGCCGCGCGCACGACCGGCGCCGTCCATTCGGGACGCAACGTCATGAGACGTTCGCTCTTGTCTTTGAACGTGTACATCTCTTTTTCGACGATGTCCGTCGTCTCGCCGACGCCGCGCACGAACAATTCGGTAGCTTCGAAAATTGGCGTGCGAACTTCGCCGTAACCGAAATCGTGCGTGAGATCGTGAATACGGGCTTCCAGCTCTTGCCACCGGCTCGTCTGCGGGGGAATGAAGTCTTGCGTCCCACGCGGCGCGGTTATCTTCGACATGAAAGCTTTCTTTTTCGTGTGTTGTGCGCTCGCCGCATTTGCGACGCTCCCGGCGGCGCAAATCGAGAGCGTCGTCGCGACGGCGGCCAGCACCCTGTTCGAAAGCACGCCGTTTATTCTTGCCGGCACCGTCCTGGCGCGCTTTGCGCCGCGCGCGTTGCACCACGCCGGGTCGCTTTTCGGCTGTGGATGCGGCAATGGAGCGCCGGCGCGTTCGCTTCCGGCGGCCGCCGCTACGGCGCTCGCGTTTGGCCCGGCGGTCGCCCTCGCGCGGTTTGCCGCCGCGCACTGCGCCGCACGCGTGTTGCGCATCGGTACGCGACGCGACGCGTCGTGCGCGCTAACAGACCTCGACGGTTTGTTTCCGTTTTCCGTCTTGAGCGGAATTGCGCTTGCGATTTTGCCGCGGTTAAACGGTCACGCCGCGCTGGCGGGCGGAACACTCGCATTCGCACTCGCCCTCGCCGCCCCGTGCGCGTATGGTGCGATTGCACTCGCCAACGTTTGCCGGCACACCGCGCCTCTCGCAACCACCGCGATTTTATGCGTCGCGGGACTCTTCGACGTACCTGCATTGATGCGGCCTCGCCGAGGAGCGAGTCACGACGGGCTCGCGTATGCGATCTGCGCGCTATCGTGCGCGCTTGTCGCTGCACGGCACGGCGCGACGCTCGTACATCCCCATTTTACGGTCGCACTGTTTTGCGCCGCGCCGGCCTTCGCCGTGCTTGCGCTCCGTCACCGCCGCGCTCGTTGCGCGCGCGCGTGGCCGCTTGCGGCGTTGATGCTCGCGGGTGCGATGTTCGCGAGGCCGCCGGTGCTGTATTACGCCACCGAAACGACCCTGCGCGGAGCGTTTGCGGGAGAGTCGATCGACTTCACCGGCCGGCTCGAAATGCACGGGCGCGAGGCCAGTATCGTCCGGTATGCCATCACGTGCTGTCGCGCCGACGCGGCACCGATTGCGGTCCTGCTCGAAAACGTCCCGACCGTCGCAGGCAACGGGTGGGTCCGGGCTCGCGGCATTTTCGTGATCTCGGGCGGCACGCTTCGGTTGCGCGCGTCGAGCGTCCAACCCATCCCGGCGCCCGACGACCCTTTCGTTTATCTCTGAAGCGACTCGCCGCGCGGCTCCAACAGCTCCACCGGGATGCCGTTGGGATCCTCGACGAACGCGATCGACCGGCCGCCGCCGGGCGATTTCTTCACGTCTTTGAGAATCGTGACGCCGCGACCGCGCAAGTCCTCAACGATCTGCGCGAGATCGCCCTCGACTTCGAGCGCGAGGTGCTCGTAACGATTGCCGATTTGGTACGGCGGATGCTCCTCCAAATCGAAGACCAGCTCGATGTACGCATTCCAATCGTGCCCCACGAACGCCATGTCGGCGTTACCGGGATAGTGAAACGGACCGTCGAGCAGCTTCAGTCCAAGCTTCTTCGTGTAGAATTCGATCGATTCGTCCATGTCGTTGACGAAGATCGACGTGTGCAGATAGCGCGACATTCTCGAATCCTCAGTGCAAGAAATACCGGTGCGTCGAAAAAACCAAGGCGACCCCGAGAGCGTCGGCCGCGCCAATCACTTCCGCATCGCGCACGGAACCTTCGGGCGCGATGATTGCCGTGCATCCAGCGCGGACGGCTTCCTCCAAACCGTCCGGAAACGGAAAGAACCCGTCGCTCGCCAGCACCGCGCCCTGCGCCGTCGCCGCAGCGCGCACTCCGGCGATTCGCACCGCGCTGACGCGATTCGTTTGACCGGCGCAGATTCCACGCGTGACGCCTTCTTTCGCGATGACGACGCCGTTGCTCTTGACGTGACGCACGACGTCCCAGGCGAATGCGAGATCGTGCCATTCCTGGGGCTGCGGCTGCTTCTTCGAGACCACGCGCCATTGCTCGGCAGGGCCACCCGGATCGTCCTCTTCTGCGAGAATCCCGCCGAGAGCGCTTCGCACGCGAAGCTCGCCTCGCAGCCTTTCGGGCGCCGAACTTCCGAAGCGCATCACGCGCAAGTTCTTTTTCTTTTCTAGAATGGCGAGTGCACCGGCTTCGAATTCGGGGGCGGCAACGATTTCCAGAAAGTATTCTCCGAGCGCCGCGGCGGCATCGGCATCGAGTTTTCCATCGACCGCGACGACGCCGCCGAACGCCGACACCGGATCGGCTTCGAGCGCATCGCGCACAGCCTTTGCAACGGTGGAGCGTTGCGCGACGCCGCACGGAACCGTGTGCTTGACGATAGCCGCGCGAATGAATTCCTGCGCTCGCGAGCCGATTTGCGCGCCGAGCGGTGCGCGAGCGAGCAACCGCAGCACCGCGTCGAGATCGAGCAGGTTGTTATAGGAAAGTGCTTTGCCCCAAAGTTGCACCGGCAGCTGTTCGCCTTGCGCGAGATAAAATGCCGCGCGCGACCACGGATTCTCGCCGTAACGCAACCGCTGAGCGAGCGGGAGCGTGAGCAAAAGCGAACCGGGCAACTCGCTCGGCAAGAACTCGCCTTCCTCCGCGAGATAATGTCCGATTGCCGCATCGTACTCCGCCGTTCGTTCGTAGGCTGCGACAGCCAGCCGGCGGCGCGCCGTGACGTCGAGACCCTCGGGCAAAGCACGCAAAAATTCGCCGTACTGCGCGGGATCGCTCAATACCGTAACGTCTTTAAAGTTCTTCGCGGCGGCACGGAGCAAGGAAACGCCGCCGATATCGATCTGCTCGATCGCTTCTTCAAGCGTCGTGCCGGTTCGCGCGATCGTCGCTTCAAATGGATAGAGATTGACCACGACGGTATCGATGAACGGCAAGTGATATTTCTCAGCTTGAGCGGCGTGCGCTTCGTTGCGGCGATCCGCCAGGATGCCGCCGAAAACTTTCGGATGCAGCGTCTTGACGCGTCCGTCGAAGAGCGGCGGAAAGCCGGTCAGGTCCTCCACGTCGCGCGCGGCGACACTGGCTTGCTCCAAATATGCGCGAGTACCGCCGGTTGCATAGATGACCGTGCCGAGCGCCTCGAGGGCACGCGCAAGTTCGACCGCTCCGGATTTCTCCGAAAGCGAGAAGAGCGCGGCCTTATGCAATCGCGGCTTCCGGCTCTCGGTCGAGCGCGGCCGAAATCACGCTGCTGACGCCGGGCTCGGCCATCGTGACGCCGTACATGCGATCCGCCAGCTCCATCGTCTTCTTGTTGTGCGTCACCAAAATGATTTGCGAATCGCTCGCCAATTCGCGCACCATGTTTGAGAACCGCTCCACGTTCGCGTCGTCGAGCGCCGCATCGACTTCGTCGAGCAAATAGAACGGCGACGGCCGAACCTTGATGAGTGCGAAGATCAAAGCTGCAGACGTCATCGCGCGCTCCCCGCCGGAAAGGGTCGCGAGCGCCATCATCTTCTTTCCCGGAGGTTGCACGGAGAGTTCGATGCCAGTCTCCGAAAGATTCTCCGGATTGGTCTGCCACATCGATGCTTGGCCGCCGGGAAACAGTTTCGCGTACATTTCCGAAAACGCCGCCGCGACTTGTTCGAAGGTCTCGTTGAACTGCTTCTGCGAGGTCTGCTCGATCTCTCGAATCACCGCCAAAAGCGTCTCACGAGCGCGCGTCAGGTCTTCGAGCTGCTCGCGCAGCAGCCGTTCGCGCGCCGCCACTTCCTCACGGTCCGTTTCCGCGTTCAGATTGACGTTCAATTGGAGGCGTGCCAGCTCTTCACGCAGGCGTGGGAGCTCGACCGTAAACTCGCCGGCTTCGCCGGCATAGCGTTGTTCGACGTCCGCACATTCTTGCTCGGTCGCGGGATTCTGCGCGAATTGCGACACGAGCATGCCGAGCTCGGCTTCGATCTCCGCGAGCCGCGTGCGATGACGCTCGCCTCCTGCCGCCGTTTCGCGCTCTTCGAGTTCCGCGGTGCGAACGTCGCTTTCGAGCCGCGTGACCGCGGTCGTCAACTCCTCGCGCTCCTTACGCGCCGCCGCAAGTCGTTCGTCGGCGCTCGTAACCTCCGCGCGCAATTCTTCCAATCGCGCGGCCGCCGTACCGGCGCGGTGCTGCAACGCTGATATTTCGGAAAGCATCGATTCTCGCGCGGCGTGCGCGCGTTCGCGATCGACGTCGAGCATCCCAAGCCGAGCGCGTGCTGCATCCAGCTCCGCCGCGTGCGCCGCAAAGCGTTCGCGCAGTTCACTCCCCTCGTGAGAAACGAACGTTTGATGCGCTTCGGATTCTGCGATTTCCGCGCGAACGGTGGCCAACTGCCCTTCCAATCGGACGCGGTCGGCTTCGCTCGCGGCCACATCGAGCGGCTCGGAAAGCCGGCGTTCGGCGTGTCGCGCCTCGCGCGCTTGCGCCGTCAGCGACTCGAGCCGCTCGCGCGCACCGTCGAATTCGTGACGCGTACGTTCGACTTCTGCGCTCAGGCTGGCCATCTCACCGCGCACTTCGGTCAACGTCACTTCGAGTTTGAGAAGACCGCCGCGCGCCGCATCTCGCTCCGCGGTCGCCTTTTCGCTCGTGCTTCGGGCCGCGACCACCGCCGTTTCGCAGTCTGCCAGCTTCGCGCGCAAGTCCGGTAGTTGCTCGCGCAATGCTTCCGCGAGCACGCGACGCGACAGGATGGAACGTTCGTGTTTCTGCCGGCCGCCGGTGATCGCGCCGCCACCCGCAACTTGTTCTCCGCCGAGCGTGACGATGGTGCCCTCGAAGCCGCGCGAGCGGAGCACGGAGAGCGCCGTTTCCAAGGTATCGACGACCAACGTGCCGCCCACGAGAAACGCCACGATCCCGGCAAAGCGCGCCTGCGCGCGCACCAGCGTGTCGGCATAACCGATGACGCCCGCAACGCCGCGCAAGTCGTGCGACAATTGCGGGGCCGCGCGGTTGCCGAGACGATCCAGCGGCAAGAACGTGGCGCGTCCGGCTTCGCTCCGCGTCAAAAACTTGACGGCGCGTTCGGCGTCCGCGGAGGTTGCGGTCACGATGTTCGAGAGGCGTTGTCCGAATGCGGCATCGAGCGCTTGCGCGTAGCGCTCCTCGACGGTAATGAGATTGGAAACGATACCCTCGATGCCGGAGAGCTCGCCTCGCTGCCACGCATCGACCACGGCGCGCGTTCCGGGAACGTGCCCTTCGAGCGCGGCTTCCAACTCTTCGATGGTTTGCAAGCGCGACTCGGTGCCGCGCACTTCGCCCAAAAATTCCCCGTGACGCATTTGGGTTTGCGCCAAATCGTGTCCGGATTGGGCGACCGCAGTCTCGGCGTCTTCGACCCGGCCGCGCACTTCGACGAGTTGCGTCTCGAGTGCGTTCAAGGTTTTTTCCAGCTCGCCGAAACGGTGCGCGCGCGAGCCGGCGGCGATCTCCAACTTTTCGCACTGCTCGCGCGCCGCTCCAGCTTCCATGTCGAGCCGCTCTGCGGTCGCGCGAGCGTTTTCACCTTGAACGCGCCGTTCGGCGGTCCGCGCGGCGACGTCGGCCGCGGATGCCTCGACTTCACGCAAGGCGGAAAATACGGTATCCAAGCGGGATCTCGATTGCGCCAGGGCCGTTTGCGCGGCCAACTCGCGGTCCCGGGCGACCTCTACCTGCGTCTGCAAGGGCGCGATGCGGCGTTCCAGGT
>JAFAIW010000035.1 GCA_019236495.1 Vulcanimicrobiota bacterium
GTCCACTGCTTGGCTCGCAGAGGCGGTTGCATGTAAATATAGTCCGCCGAGTGGCACGCTAAGCACGATGCCCGCGCGAGGGCGACGTTGGGTCCGTCTTTCAGTGTGGTGTTTGGCGCCGGAAGCGTGATCGAAACCGGCTTGGCGGTGGCGGTGACCGCGGCGACGATGAGCATCGCGAGCAAGGCCTTCATGCAGCGCTCACTTTCGTCGTCTCGATGACGTTGCGCAAGTAGCCGCCGGGATTCCAAACGGCGAGGTTCGTTTGCGTTTCGCCGTCGTTGCCCGTGGCGCGACACGCCAAAACGTATGAGGTACCGGCCTTCGGAACGAAGCGCGTGCTCCACGGGCGAAACGCGTAATTTCCATAATCCCGGCCTAAGGCCGCATCGCTCCAGCTCGTTCCGCCGTCGCTGGAGAATTCGACGCGTTTGATGCCCGCGCCCGAGTTGAACGCGATGCCCTGCACGCTGGTCGGCTTTGCCGCGATCTTTTCGCCGTCGGTCAGGTTCGTAATGAACGAGCGAATCGTGAGTTTGTTGATCGGTACGGTTGCAAAGCCCGTGGCGGCCGGGTCGACGTTGCCACCGGGCGTCGCCGGAATGCGGTACGCCGTCTTCATCCAGAAATTGTCGTCGACGTGGTCGATCGCTTCGATGTCCGATAACATTTTGACCCAGTACGTTGCGTACCAGCCGGGCACGACCAGCCGCACCGGATAACCGTTCAGCAGCGGCAGCGGTTCGCCGTTCATTTCGTACGCGACGATCACGTCTTCGCTCATCGCACGATCGACGTCGAGCGCCTTCAAGAACGGCGGCGTGCCGGCTTCTACCGGCGCATCCAAACCGCGGAAACGAATCTGTACAGCGCTCGATTGCACGCCGGCGTGACGCAAAATGTCGCGCAACCGCGCGCCGCGCCAGCGCGCGTTGCCCATGGCGCCGTTGCCCCACTGGCCGCCGGGAACGCGGGGTGCGAAGAACCCGCGACTATTTCCGGAACACTGGCAAACCGCATCGACTTCCACGGTTGGAAAGTGGCGCAGGTCGCGCAGCGTGAGCGATAGCGGCCGAGCCACCAGCCCATGCACGTTCAAGCGAAACGCTACCGGGTCGATCGTCGTCGGCACGCCGGCGAGATGCCAGCGTACGAAAAACGCGTAGTTCGGGGTGAAGACGTTTCCATCGAACACGGAAAATGGCGTCTCGAGTTGCACGGGACGCGTCGTCATGACGAGAAGCGCGCGCTTTTGCGGATACGCCGCGAGTTGACGGCTTCCGTTCGCGAACGGCAACTCGACCGTGTCGTCCGCACGCGCGAGGAGCGGCGCCCCAAGCGCCAGCCAGGCTCCCGTAGCGGCGCTCGAGGTGACAAACGATCTGCGAGTGTACGGCACGGCCTTCCTCACATTCGGAATACGCCGAATCGCGTCGCAGCTTGCGGCGCGTGTGCGGCAGCTTGCAGCCCTAGTGCGATGACGGTGCGCGTGTCGATGGGATCGATGATTCCATCGTCCCACAAACGCGCCGTCGAGAAATACGGGCTTCCCTCGGTTTCATACTTTTCGAGAATCGGTCGTTCGAACGCGGCTTTCTCCTCCGGCGTCATCTTGCCTTTCACCGTCGAGAGCACCGACGCGGCCTGCGGGCCGCCCATGACCGAGATGCGCGCGTTCGGCCACATCCACAATTGCCGCGGCGCGTACGCGCGTCCGCACATGCCGTAGTTGCCCGCGCCGAAACTTCCGCCGATGACCACGGTGAACTTCGGCACTTCAGCGCACGCTACGGCCGTGACGAGTTTCGCGCCGTCCTTCGCGATACCGCGGTTTTCGTATTCTTTTCCAACCATGAAACCGGTGATGTTTTGCAAGAAAAGCAGCGGCGTACCGCGTTGCGTGCAGAGCTCGATGAAGTGCGCGCCCTTGAGCGCGCTTTCGCTGAAAAGAATGCCGTTGTTGGCGAGAATGCCGATGGGATGGCCTTCGATGCGGGCGAACCCGCACACGAGCGTCGTTCCATAGCGAGCTTTGAACTCGGCAAAGTCCGAACCATCGACGAGACGCGCGATCACTTCGCGGACGTCATACCCGACGCGCGGATCGCTTGGAATGACCCCGTAGATCTCGCTCGGGTCGTAGCGGGGCTCGGCCGGGTCCGTCGTGTCCCACTGGCGCGGCAGCTCGCGATGCAAGTTCGCCACGATTTGCCGCACGAGCGCCAGCGCGTGCAAGTCGTCGGTTGCGAAATGATCCGCCACGCCCGAAATGCGTGTGTGAACGTCGGCGCCGCCTAGTTCCTCGGCGGTTACCACTTCGCCGGTTGCGGCTTGCACGAGGGGCGGGCCGCCCAAGAAGATCGTGCCGTTTCCTTGCACGATCACGGTTTCGTCGGACATCGCGGGAACGTACGCTCCGCCCGCGGTGCACGAACCCATGACCGCCGCGATCTGCGGAATCTTCAAGCTCGACATGCGAGCTTGGTTGTAAAAGATTCGCCCGAAGTGATCGCGATCGGGGAAAACTTCGGCTTGCAACGGCAAGAACGCTCCGCCGGAGTCGACGAGATAGACGCACGGCAAGTGGTTTTGTTCGGCGACTTCTTGTGCGCGCAAATGTTTCTTGACGGTCATCGGGTAATAGGTGCCGCCCTTGACGGTGGCGTCGTTGGCGACCACGATGCAGTCCTGGCCTTCGACGGTTCCGATACCGGTGACGATCCCGGCCGAGGGCGAGTCGCCGCCGTACATGCCGTGCGCGGCCAAGGCCGAGAACTCGAGAAACGACGAATCGGGATCGATGAGCCGGTCGATGCGTTCGCGCGCCGTCAGCTTGTTGCGTTTGCGATGCTTTTCGGTCGATTCCGGACCGCCGCCGCCTCGCACGGCCTCGAGCGCGGCGCGTAACTCCGAGACCAGCCCCGTCATGCGGGCGAAGTTGGCCTTGTAAGCATCGCTCGCGACGTCGAGCCGGCTTTCTAAGATTGCCATCCCGGGCAAGCCTTTTCTTCCGGGCCGTGCCGTCCTTTTAACCGCGTCTTCATGGACTCGCGTGCGACCATGAGCCCATCATTAAAAGCGCGCCTCCGGCGCACGCAAGCGCGCGAGCATTCGTTACACTGGTAACCAGATTGCGCCTCGCCTTTTAGGTTTTTGCACATGGACAACGGTACGCGCCCCGCCGGGCAGCTGGACATCGCAACGGCCCTTTCTCCATATTCGGGTCCGTGGGACGTGCGAATGGCGTCGCATCTGATGCGCCGCGCCGGTTTCGGGGGCACCCCGCAGCAGGTGCAGCAGCTCAGCCACATGCCCATGCACGAGGCCGTCGAATCGCTGATTCATTTTCCCTCGACGGCCGGTTTGCCCGATCCCGACAACGTCTTCGACCCGTACCAACAGGGTTTGATCGGTGCCGGGATGGCGGGGGTCTCGCGCGTCGCCCAAGGTATCGGGCTTTTCGGCCCCGGCGTCGGCGGGGCTCGACCGATCGGAATGATCGATCCGCAAGCGCGGCAAGAACGCGCTAAAGAATTACGGCAAGACGCGCGACAGTCGATTATCTCGTTGCAAGCCTGGTGGCTGACGCGCATGGTCGCATCGCCCGCGCCGCTTCAAGAGAAGATGACGCTGCTCTGGCACGGTCACTTTACGTCGGCGGCCATTCAAAAGCAAGCTTGGCCGTCGGACATGTATCGCCAGAACCAGCTCTTTCGGCAGTACGCCCTCGGAAACGTTCGCGACTTGACGCAAGCGGTTTCGAAAGACGTCGCAATGCTCAAATACCTCGACGGCGAACGCAACGTCAAGGCGCATCCCAATGAAAACTACGCGCGTGAGTTGATGGAGCTCTTCACGCTCGGCATCGGGAATTACAGCGAGCAAGACATTCGCGAAAGCGCGCGGGCGTTCAGCGGGTGGACCGTCGATCGCCGGACGGGCGAGTTCGTCGACAATCAAAGCCAGCACGACGACGGGTCGAAAACCTTTCTGGGCAGAACGGGAAACTTCACCGGCACCGACATCGTCAACATCATCTTCCAGCAGCCCGCTGCCTCGAAGTTCTTCGCGAAGTTCTTGCTGAACAATTTCGTGTACAACGATCCGGAGCCGGAGCTCGTCGACGCGGTGGCGGCGAACATCGTGCGAAACGATTTCAACCTCGCTCCTGTCGTTTCAAAATTGCTGCAGAGCAACGTGTTTTATTCCGAACGCTCGTATCGGGCGCTCGTCAAGAGTCCGGTCGAGTTCGTGGTGGGCACGCACCAGCTCTTCGGTTTGAAGGACCTTGCGCCGAACGCGCAACGCGCGCTCGTGCAAATGGGGCAAATCCTGTTTTATCCCCCCAACGTCGCGGGGTGGCCCGGCGGCTCGACGTGGATCACCAGCCAAACCTTGATCGCGCGCGAAAATTTCCTGGCCGCGCTCATGAATATGCCGATGATGCAGCAAACGTGGCTCGGCGAAGTGCCGATGAACGCGCGCGCCGCGACGGCGCAGATGGTCTCGGCGATCTTGCAGAGCGACATTTCGCCGGCGTCGCAAGCCCGCTTACAAGACTACCTGAACGGCGCAGGGACCTCGGCGTTGGGCATGCTCTCCGCTGAGAACTATGAGGAACGCGTTCGCGGTGCCGCTTACCTCGCGATGGCCATGCCGGCATACCAACTTTCTTGAAATCCTGAGGATCGCAACATGAAACGCGGACAATTTCTTCTCGGCTCCCTCAGCGGGATCACGGTCGTGGCGAACCTCGATCACGTCTTCGCCCAGGCGCTCGCGTACAGCACCGTTCCGGGTTTGCCGGGCGGCGACGATCGCGTGCTGGTGCTCGTTAATATGCAAGGTGGAAACGACGGGCTGAATTGCGTCGTGCCGCACGGCGACGATGCATACTATCGTCTGCGCCCTTCGCTGGCGATTGCGCGCAACGACGTCCTATCGATCGACAATCAGGTCGGGTTGAATCCGCAGATGAAATCGTTCAAAGCGATGTACGACAAGGGCATGGTGGCGATCGTGCAGGGCGTCGGCTATCCGGACCCCGATCACTCGCACTTCCGTTCGACTGAAATCTGGCAGACGGCGGCACCCGAAAAATACCTTAGCACGGGGTGGCTCGGCCGTTATCTCGACGATGCAAATCTCCCATCCGAAAATTTGTTCAACGGCGTCGCGATCTCGCAGGTTCTGCCGGAGGTGATGATCGCTCGCAAAACCGACGTCCCCGCCATCGCGCAGCTCAACGGGTACGGATTACTTAGCGATCGCAACAAGAGTGCGAGCACGACGTACACGGAGCTGGTGACCGATAAGAGCTTGCCGTTCAGCTCGCCGTACTTGTCGCACGTGGCCGAAATCGAAGATCACGCGCAACGCGGTTCCGAGGAGTTGCCGAAGCTGGTCGCCGGCTACAAGACCGACGCGAGCTATCCGGCCACGCCGCTCGGACGCAGCCTTGCGCTGGCGGCGCAGATCGTCGGCAGCAAGCTCGGAACGCGCGTGCTGTACGTGCAACACGGTTCGTTCGATACGCACGTGAACCAGCGTGGAACGCAGGATCGCTTGCTTTCGGAATTTTCAGACGCGATGAAAGCGTTCTACGACGACCTCGCCGCGCACGGCAACGACAAGCGCACGCTGACGATGACGTTTTCGGAGTTCGGGCGGCGCGCGGCGCAAAATGCCAGCGGCGGTACCGACCACGGCGAAGCCGCCCCGCTGTTCTTGATCGGCGGCAACGTCAAAGGCGGAATGTACGGAACGCATCCGGACTTGAATCGCCTCAACGACGGCAACCCCGGATTCACGACCGATTTCCGCAACGTCTACGCGACGGTGCTGGAACGGTGGCTGGGGCGCCCGTCGACGCCGATCCTCGACGGCAGCTTCCCGCAGATCGCGGCATTGGCTTAAGCAGTGTCACCCTGAGGTGCGCTCTGTGTCACCCTGAGGTGCGAGCGCGAAGCGCGAGCCTCGAAGGGTCGAAGGGTGCGTCCGCCGCGACGCTTTGCGAGCAGATGAACCTGCGACCAATCCCCGGCGATAAGAGCCTCTTTCTTGGCGCGCCCCCAGCCTTTGAGTTTCTTCTCGACGAAGATGGCATCGAGAATCTCGCGGAATGATTCCACGAAGACGACTTCAACGGGACGTCGCGCGTTCGTATAGCATCCCTCGTCGATTCCGAGGTTATGCTCGGCTACGCGACGGTCGACGTTGTTCGTGATGCCGACGTAGTACGAGCCGTCGCTGCACCGAACCATATACACGAAATAGTGCATCGGACGGCCTTCACGACGAGGCCACCCCCGTACAAGTCATTCCGCACTTCGGCCCTTCGAGGCAAAGTGAGACGCGCTGCGCGCGTCCCACTTTCCCCCTCAGGGTGACACGGCCTTATTGCGCGAGCATTTCGCTTGCGATGATGCTCACCGGCACCGTTCCGTGCGAGAGAAGCTCGTTGTGGAACGCTTCGAGGTCGAACGCGGCGCCTTTTTGCGCTTTGTACTTGGCGAGCAGATCGTCGATCTGCGTTTTCCCGACGGCGTAGTCGTACGCCTGACCGGGCCCGAGCGCGAAGCGGCTCACTTCGCCTTGCGCGGTGTCGGCGTCGACGCCGGCCGCGTCCTTGAACCACGCGATGGCCTGTTCGTACGTCATTGCGCCGGTAGCGAGCTTGACGTCGACGATCGCCCGCGCTCCGCGTAACCGTTCGAATTGTGCGACGGCGTACGGCCCGTCGAGATTATTACCGTACAAACCCTCTCGCCACAGCAGATCTTCTTCGTAGAACGCCCAGCCTTCGCTGAAGACGCCGTCCTGGCTGAAGCGCCGGATCGGATCGGCATCGTGCTTTGCGATGGACAGCTGCAAGAAATGTCCGGGGAAGCCCTCGTGTCCGCTCGTCATCAGTGCGCGGTCGCGATCGAAGTCTTCGAAGATCGCGCCGCCCGCCGCTTTCTTCATCATATCCGGATTCGGCGGCGGAATGAAATAGAACCCGTTGGGATTCTTTGACAGCAACGCGGGCGGCATCATGAACGCGCCCGGAACGATCGGCAGCAAGAAGCCCGGCGTCGCTTCCATTTTGATCTCTCCGACATACGACGGCACGTTCACGACGTTCTTATCGACGATGAACGCCCGCAGGGTGTCGAGTTGCTTTTGAAAGAACGCGAACTGGGCATCCTTTTCCAGCGGAACCGCACCGCCGCCGACTTTGGCAGCCTGCGCGGGATCCGTCAGATCGATGCCCTTGGCTTTCGCTTCAGCCAAAATCGTATTTTGCTGCGCGACGGCCGCGTCGAGCGTTTTCTGGCCGATCGCCGCGATATCGTCGGAATTGTACGGCAAAAGCTGCTCGTCTTTGAGCATCTTGTTGTACGCGGTCGCGCCCATCTGCCAGTTCTGCGGCCATTTGTCGACGTTGTCCGTCATCCACTTCTGCCATGCGACCAGGGCCGTCACCGTGGCGTCGCGCGCCTTTTCAAAGCGCGCCTGCTTGTCGGCGGGCAGGCTTGCCGAAGCGGCCATCGGCGTCAAGATGTACGTGTAAAGCGCCGGCGCTTGCGCGAACTGTTTGATGGCAATCTGCGCCTGCAACTTGCCGGGATGCGTGATCCAATGCTTCTGCGCCGTCATCCACGCGGGCGCTTTTTCGAGCAGCGCGATCATGTCGTCCCACCACGTGGCCGGATCCATTTCGTCTTTGTGCAGGATCATGATATACGTCACGCCGACGATGGTCTGCGGCGGTCCGGACGGATCTTTCCCCTGCAGCTGCTCTTCGAACTGCCGTTTGTCCGACGCAAGCTCCGCGCGCATCAACGTCATATCGTTGCGATCGTGCAGCGTCGCACCCGTCATGTCGATCGCATTGAGCTCGCGTTCGAAGTCCGCCAGCATCTTCTTTTGACGCTCGATCGCTTGCGGGCTCGGATCGCTCAATTGTCCGGCACGCGAATAGTCGCCCAAGAAGACGGCGGCCTCCGGCGCTTCGTTGAGAAATTCATTGAAAAACTTGGTTTCGAGGGCTGCGAGTTTGTCGCCGGGCGTCGTCTGCGCCATAGCGAGGGAGGGGACAAAACCGATAAAGGCAACGGACAAAGCCGCCGCAAGAATGCGCTCTCTCATGCCGTTATCTACGCTCCGATAGAGGGGGAGGTTTCACGGTCGCCCCTTCGAGGCTCGCGCTCCGCGCTCGCACACTCCGACAGGCTCAGTGCAGGCCCTCAGGGTGACACGATGCCATCCGCGAGACGGGCCGGTACGTTATGCTGGCGTGAACGTCATTTGCCTCGGCAGTTGATCGCCGTACGAGGCGGCGAGTTTCGTCGTTTATCCCGAAATCGAACCCGCACGGAGGCCGCCGCGACCGCGGGTTGCACCCGTCGACGCAGCCGACCGCTCCGGCGTCGAGCCCACGTTAGGGCGCAACGTCGATAGCACGGCCTAATATGCAAAGAGGGCCGCGGCGTTCAGCGTGTACGACGTCGACGGTGAGGTGGCCGCGACCCCTTCCAGCGTGAGCCGGACACGCGGCACCGGGCGGTAGTTCAACGAAACCGTCGTCGAGCGAAGAAACGCACCGGGCTCGTTCGTTCCATCGTATCGCACGACGCCGATCAAGCGATCGTTGAAAGCCCACTCTTCTTGCGCGAAGCCGCCGCTGGACAACGCGGCGTGTCCGAGGCCGTCGGCGCTCGAATCGTTGCCCGTCTGCAAGAGGAGCGAGCTGCGCGCCTTCCCCGAGAGGCTTTCGAGCGCGTAGCCGAAGCGCCAAAACGCGTCCTGCACCGGGCCGAAGGTCCGCGCGCCGCGATACGAATACAGCTGCCCGTTTAACGTGGGCGGCCCGATACGGGCGGAGAGCATGCGATCGCCTTGCCCGAGCGCGAGAACGTCGAGTTGCACGACGCGCGCGGCTGCAAATGCGTCGATACCATCTTCGTCGTTGAAAAAGTCGAACGAATTGCCGCCGACGGTTTGATCGAAAATCGCGTAGTGATTTTCGGTGGGGCGTTGCGTTTCTGGATCGTTGGGCAACGGCAGTGTGAATTGTCCGCCGACTGCACCCGCGCTCGGCCGTCGATTCCACGCTGCGCTCGGATCGGCCAGATACTCGAGATAGAGGTCGCGCGTCTTTCCCGGGACCCCGCCGTCGACGACGTATTGCTCGATGCGATAATCCAGATGCGCGCCCACAGGACCCATGCTGAGCAGTTCGACTTCGTCGACGATCGCTTTAGGCAGACCGCTCGGATCCACCGCGCTGGTGTACGCAAGATTCACCTTCGCGCTGAGCGGGAGCGCCGGATTCGCGGCAACCTTCGCCGGCCACCGAAACCCCGCGGCTTTGAAGGATTCACCGAACGGCGTGAGCTGCGGCACCACCGTGTGGCAGACCGTGCACGTGACCCCGTAACGGTGTGCAAACAGGGGAATCGCCGCGACGGGCGCGGCCGAGATCAGCATTGCGGCTACCGCGAAGTGCGCTCCGAGATAGGAGGACCTAAGCATCAATTTAGGCGTTCCTAATTTATTTCACGGAACCTTTTCGCAGG
>JAFAIW010000280.1 GCA_019236495.1 Vulcanimicrobiota bacterium
GCGCCCGAGAGCGGATATTCGCTTGCGAGTTCGCCGAAGACGAGGGCGACTAGCATCATGCAGCCGACGACGATCGGCATCGTCCAGAGATAGCGTGGACCTCCGGTCGCAAGCCCCAATGTGTAGAGCGAATAAATCCCGACGACCGGGCTCAGGTAGCTGAAGGCGACGGAAAAGTTGTCGAAGAGCGAGAGAACCCGCGATAGCTCCTGGCGATATCCGAGCGCGGCGAGGCGCTCGCTTTCGTTTTCGCGCACCGCGCTAGACTAGCGCGCGGTCCACGTCCACGCCGCGATGCGCCAGCCGGCTCCGGTCTTCGTCAGTGCCGCCGTAAAGGTGGCGTGCGGCTCGCTCGCCGGCTTGCCGCGGACCTTATAGACGTAGCGCGCCGAAACGATGACGTAAGCGGTGGATCCATCGACAGAGATCGTGCGCAACGTGCCGAGGGTGACAACGCCGTCGGTGACGTTCTTGCGGGCGCCGTCGGCGGCGTAGTCGCGCGCCCAATTCGAACACGCGGACGCACCGTGCCACGCATGCGGCGGCACTTCGTCGACGATCGAAACGAACGGCGCACACGCTGCCAGCGCCCGCTTCTCGTCGCCCTGGTTGAAGCCGTCGAAGAATTGATGGACCGGCGCCATCACACTTGCGATTGCGGCCATCTGAGCGTCTGCGGACGCCGGCCCGGCAGTGCTCAGCCCGAGTGAAAGAACGACAAAAATTCGAACGACGATACGCATAGCGTTTGGTTTCTCGATGAGCGGGCGGGCACCTAGCGAAAGCGCGCGTTTTCGATGTGCGCCAAGCTTTCGAGCTTGTGCGTGCGCTCGTCGTAGCCGATTTGCCGAAAGAGGTCCGCAAGCGATCCGAAGCTGCCGTAGTCAGCTTCGAAAGCGCTGTGGAAGGGCTCAGATTCGAGCTCGGGGTGATCCAAAACGAATTGCGCGTATTCGTGCTCGGCGTGATCCTCTAATTCGGCATTAAGAAGGTAGCTCAAGTCGGGCCGCACGGCGTAAAGCAGCCATGATAGGTAATAATACGCGAATGCCAACGCTTGTGGAACGACGATGTGGAGAAAGAAGTTGACCCGCAGCTTCTTGCGTTCGATCAGCTCCTCGAGAATGAGGAGGTGCCATTGCTCGTTGTCCTGCTGGACGCGGCTTTCGCGGACGCGGTCGAAAATGCGGCGCGCGAAGTACTGATCGGCCGAGGTGTGCGTGATCGCCACGTACCCGATCACCTCCCATGCCTGATAGGGAACGCGCGCAACGATCTCGAGGACTTTGAATTTTTGAAATGACGGCCGGCTGCCGTACAGCAGGTCCATCCCGCGAAAGAGGAGTTGCGCGAAGAAGCCGTAGCGCATGCGCCTCGCGCCGAGCGTAGCGCGGTGCTCCGCGAGGAGCTCCTCGTGAGTCCGGCGGCGATTGGAAGTCTCAGCGAGATTCGACAAGATCGTTGGCTTCCTCGAATGGGAGTAAATCGCGCGCAAATTCGCACGTACCCGTTTCGCGCAGCTCTCGCGCGGCGCGCACGAACGCGCCGAGCGCGGCACGGCTCAGCCCGGATCCGAGACTCACGCGGCGAACGCCGAGTGCCTGCAGTTCGGCAAGCGACCATGTGGCGCCGCGCGCGGCCATCAAGACGTTGACGGGCTTCTTGAGCGACGCGCACACGGTGCGAATTGCATCTTTGCTCGGCAAGCCCGGCGCGTAGAGCACGTCCGCCCCGGCTGCTTCGTAGGCTTGCAAGCGACGGATCGTTTCATCGAGATCCGTGCCGCCATGCAAAAAATGTTCGGCGCGGGCCGCCAGCATAAACCGGAAGGGTAGCGAGCGGGCGGCTTCCACCGCGGCGACGATACGTTCCACCGCATGCGAGAAGTCGTAAATGGGCCGCTCCGGATCTCCCGTGCTGTCTTCGATCGAGCCGCCGACGAGGCCGGCCCGCTCAGCCGCCAAGCGAATCGTTTGTGCCACCGTTTCGGGCGCATGCCCAAACCCGTTTTCGAGATCCGCCGCGACGGGAAGTTCGGTCGCATCCACGATGGCGCGGGCGTTGGCGAGTGTTTCGTCGCGCGTGACCGCTCCACGTCCGTCGCGCCGCCCGAGCGCGAAAGCCAGGCCGGCGCTTGTCGTCGCGAGTGCTTCGAATCCGAGCACGGTGAGGATCCGCGCGGTCCCGGCGTCCCACGGGTTGGGAATCAGGAAGGCGCTCTGACGTTCGTGCAATGCGGCGAACGCTGCGGCCTTCGCCGATTGCGTTTGCATGGTGTGTCTCGACCGTACCGGCAACGGAACACCGTGTCAAGCCGATTTGACGGGTTGAAGTGCCGGCATCCCCACGGTATACTGCGCGCATGGATACGACGGGTGTACGCACCAGGCAGAGCATTTACCCAGCCGTGCGTTATGCGGATGCAAAAGCGGCGATCGGATGGTTGAAAAACGTCTTGGGATTCGACGAGGTGGTCGTCTACGAAAATGACGACGGCTCGATCGCGCACGCCGAGTTGAGCGCGAATGGAAATTTGATTATGCTCGGAACGGCGAAAAACGATGCGTTCGGAAAGAGTCCGCGCGAGCTGGGCGGC
>JAFAIW010000018.1 GCA_019236495.1 Vulcanimicrobiota bacterium
CCGCTCGTCCGCGATCCAGCTGCCGTCTTCCCGCACGAAACGCTGCAGTTGCGGCTGTTCGTGGGCTCCGCGACATCCGACGCAAGTCCGAATCGGGACGCCTATTCGCCGCCTCCCGTCCCAAGACGCTCGCGTTTAAATTCCTCGAGTTTTCTAATGAGCTCGGCGTCGATCGCGGGAGCCTCCTCGGCCGGTTCCGCCGACGCGACCACTTCCTCGACTTGCGGAGCTTCCTCCGCTTCTTCCAGAACGACGGCTTGCGCTTCGCCCATGCGCTCGGCGCGCTCTGCGAAGTAGTGTTCGCGCGCTTCGGCCGCCTCTTCTTCGCTCGTGATATCGAGGCGCCAGCCGGTCATCCGAGCGGCCAAGCGCACGTTTTGTCCTTCACGGCCGATCGCAAGCGACAACTGATATTCAGGAACGACCACCAACGCCGTTCCGTCGTCCTCGAAAAGTTCGACGCTGATGACTTTGGCTGGTGCGAGCGCGTTTCCGATGAATGCAATCGGATCCGCGTCGTAGCGAATGACGTCGATCTTTTCACCGCGCAGCTCGTCGGAGACGTTCGCAATGCGGCTTGACTTCGGGCCGAGGCACGCCCCGACCGGATCGATCTCCGCCCGGTTCGAGCGCACCGCCACTTTCGTGCGGCTGCCGGATTCGCGCGCAATGGCCATGATTTCAACGATACCGTCTTCGATTTCCGGGACTTCGAACTCGAGCAGACGCTGTACCAAGCCTTCCGCTGCGCGCGACAAAATGACGGTCGGGCCTTTCGGCGACTTGCGCACGTCCAACACATAGGCACGAATGTAGTCGTTGATGCGGAAGTTCTCACGCGGAACCTGCTCCGACAGCGGCAGCAGCGCTTCGTCCTTGCCCTCGAGCAAGACGTACATGTTGCGCTGCTCGTAACGCTGCACCGTACCGCGAACAATGTCGTTCACGCGCGCCGCATACTTGTTGTACACGGTGTCGCGTTCGGCTTCGCGGATACGCTGAACGATGACTTGCTTGGCGGTCTGCGCTGCAATTCGCCCAAAATCTTTCGGAGTGACTTCCTCGTCGTAAAAGTCTCCGGGCTGATAGGGCGCTCCGGCTTGTTTGAGCGAAACCTCCAGCTTCGGATCGGTGACTTCTTCGACCACCGTACGCCGATGGTAGACGCGGTATTCGCCGGTTTGCCGGTCGATCGTCACGATCGCGTTCGCTTCGCCGCCGAAATGACGTTTGTACGCGGTGATGAGCGCTGCTTCGAGCGCTTCAAGCAACATCTCGAGTGGAATGTTACGTTCCCGCTCGATTTCGCGTAAGACCGCAAGCAGTTCGTTACCGGTTACCATGGTGCTTTCGTTCCTTCTTTTCTTTGTTGAGGTCGCTTCGAATGTCGTACTCGAGGTGCGCCGATTTGACGGCAGCCAGCGGGAGCGGCAGCTCGCCGCGGTCCGTTTGCAGGATGACGTTCGTGCCGCGCACGCCGGTCAGCACGCCGCGATGGGTTTTCGCGCCGGAAATCAGCAGTGAGGTCACGACCTTCACGCGGCGTCCGGAAAACCGCGCATAGTCGCCGGCTTTGGTGAGCGGACGTTCGAGCCCGGCCGATTCGACTTCGAGCGTATAGGGCTCGTCGCACGCGTCCAGGGCGCGATTGAGCGACGATGCGATTCGCTCGCACAACGAAAGATCGACACCGCCGTCGCGATCCACGACGACCTGCAAGCGATGCACGCGTGCGTGGCGATGCGCCGCGTGCGAGACGACTTCGACACCGCCGAAAGCGGCATCGCGCTCGAGTGCGTCGACTGCTTGTTCGAAGGTCGCGAGCAAGGCCACGATGGCCGATTTCCCCCTTACAACAACGAAGCGCGGGCACTGCCCACGCTCTTTAGAACGACCGTTCCTTACAATACACGAAACCCGCGCTCCGCACAAGCTCCCCAAAAAGCCGGCGGCCGCACCCCTGGTGTGTGGAGTGCGGCCCTCGGCCTGGTTTACCAATTTTTCCGAGTCGCGCCGGGCCGGTTAAGTCCGGCGTGCCTTGAGCGCGTTCGACGGGCGCTCTAGCGGGTGGCGCGCTCGCTCGGGCTACGGTAGCCCGGTGGATCTTGCGGTGCTATAACCGCCCTCCTTATGCGTCGATGCCTCTCGTTTCGAGACCCTTTGATGGTACTCGCCGCGACGCCATTTTCCAACAGCCAATCGCACATCCAATCGGTGGAAAAGTCACGGGGCGGACGTCGGCGGCACGAACGTCTGGAGCTCCTTGGGATCGCACGGATAGTCCGCGTCGGGCTCGATGATCGGTTTTCCAACGTTCGGATTCAGCCAGACGCCGCCGTTCGGTACGCCAGTACCCGAGGTCGAGACGGACGGCGCGTCGTTCTCCGGCACAATTTTCGGATAGCGGAACATCCAGCCACGGCAATACTGCGTGATGCCGCGCTTGTAAACGCTCGTGACGTACATCACGATCTTGCCCTCGAACGAGACAGCGTGTTTCGAGAAGAGATAATTCGAGGCACTCGGAGTGTAGAGGTACTTGGTTCGAGCCAATATTTCCGGCGGCGGCACCGGCTCGCCGGGCGCCCCGACCTTCACTTGATACGTCACGCTCTTTTGCGATGGATTGACGGGATTGTTCGGCAGCAGGGCGCGCAAACGTGCGTTCAAATCGGAGTATGCTTGCTGCTTCGTCGGCGTCAGGCTGGGCGTCGGACGCGGTTTGGGGGAGGGCGTCGGCGTCGGAATGACGGTAACGTTCGCGCGACGCGGCGGCGCGCTTGCGCGCGTGTTCGGCCCCGGC
>JAFAIW010000189.1 GCA_019236495.1 Vulcanimicrobiota bacterium
GCCGGGGATTCCTCCGATCGTCAATCCGAGTGCGGCGCCGAGCGAGTATGCGTCATAGCGTATGAACCGCAGGCTCGCAATGGGCATCAAGAACGCGCACGAGCCCATCATGATCGGAAACGCCGCGAGCGGGTTCATCCCGAGCAAGCTCACCGAAATCATGCACGGTGCGTAGAGCCCGACCCCCACCGTCATAAATGCACCCAACGCAAAGTTGACGGCGACGCCGATCAACAGCGTCACCCCCGAGAGCTCGAGCGCAGTTCCGCCGCCGGGAAAAAGCTTGAGGTTGGTCATGATGAACAGCGTCGCCGCCACGATGAGCGCGCTCCCCATGCCGATTTGAACGTTACGGCGCGACCACTTCGCAACGACGCCTGCGCCCAACCACGCTCCCGCGATCGCGGCAGCGATCAGTGCGAACAACGTCAGCGGGGCTACCGAAACGATCGAAATGAAGATCAATGCTTCGACGACGGTCGGAAGTGCGTGGCCGACGTTGAGCGTGCCGGGGATCTTCTGATCCGGCACGAGTCGCAGAAACTTGAATGCCGACACGGTCGGCGCGAACGAACCGATTCCAAGCGTATCGAAGAAATTGGTGAGAAAACCGATCACAATCTCGACCGGCTTCGGGAGCGCGCGGCCGGCGGTGCGCATCGAGCGGACCCACTGCACTGCAAACGCTACGCCGATGAGGGCGAGCGCGACGAGGAGAAGGGTGCGAACGCTCACGTGGGCGACAGCTCTCTGACCGCGGCCGCGTTGAAGTACGACGCCTTCGGATGGTGGATGACGATCGCAGCGGTCGATTGTTCGGGAACGATCTGGAACGCCGAAGTAAGCGTTGCGCCGATTGCGCTGGGCGCATCCAGCAGCGCGAAGACCGTTTCGTGTTGCGAAAGATCCGGGCACGCGCCGTAACCCCAGGAATATCGCTTCCCTGAATCTTCCGCGAGGCCGAGCTCCGAGCGAATACGGCGATGCATATACTCCGCGGTCGCTTCGGCCGCTTGCACCGAAAACCCGTGCAGAAAGTACGATTCGCTGTATTCCGCCCGCTCTTGCAGCCCTTCGATGCGTTGCGATGCGCGCGAACCCACCGTAACCACTTGCAATGCGACCAAATCCACGGCGCGCCCGTCACGACGCGGCTGAATGTAATCCGCGAGGCACAGGTGCTCGCCGCCCGCTTGGCGCGCAAATCGAAAACGCGCGATCTCCTTGGAATCGTCGGACGGATCGAACAGCAGCACGTCGTCGCCTTCGCCCGCCGCCCGGAAGTACCCGTAGACCGCGCGCGGTTCGAGAAATTCGTGCGCCTCGCGTTGATAGCGCGCGAGGCGCGGCTCAAATTCGTCGCGGCGCAAACGTTCCCACTGCTCGCCCTTGGCGTTGGCCGCACCCCACGAGAGCCGGAAGAGACTGCGCAGATCGAAACACTCCCACAAGTGCGCGGGCTCGACGTGCGAAACGACGCGCGCCCCGAGGAAAGGAGGCTTAGGTATCGGCGCTTCCACGGCTTTTATCTCGGAGACTTTCCCGTTCGCGGCCGGCGCGCCGCCGGCGCGTTTCGCGCTATCCCGTAAGGCAAAGGCCTCATCGCGAATACGCTCCACGAACGGCGCTCGCACGGGTGCACCCGCGGTGAGCTTGTCCATGATGTCGAGCCCTTCGAACGCGTCCTTCGCATAGAAAAGGCCCGGATCGAAGAATCGCTGGCCTTCGTCGAGCAGCGCGATGCGCCGCCCGAAGTCGCGATTGATCGCCGCGCCGCCGACGATCACCGGAAAGGTGAGGCCGCGCGCCACTTGTTCGGCCACGCAAATCGGCATCTGTTTGCTCGTCGACACGAGCAGCGCGGAAAGCCCAATGGCGTCGGCCTTCACTTCGATCGCCTTCTCGAGGATGGTATTCATCGGCACTTGCTTGCCGAGATCGAACACGGTGTATCCGTTGTTCGTCAGAATCGTGTTGACGAGATTTTTTCCGATGTCGTGCACGTCGCCGAACACGGTGGCGAGCACCACTTTCCCCTTCGACGTGCCCTCTTTCTTCTCGAGGAATTGCTCGAGATGCGCGACGGCTTTCTTCATCACTTCAGCCGATTGCAAAACAAACGGTAAGATCAGCTCGCCCGCACCAAAGCGATCGCCGACGTCCTTCATTGCGGGAAGTAGAACGTTGTTCAGTACGTCGACGGGCGGGCGGTTTGCGAGCGCTTCGTCGATCTTCGCTTCGATGCCGTCTTTGCGGCGTTTCAGAATGGCGTTGTGAATCCGCTGCTCGACGGGCAGATCCGCATCGTCGTCGACGGCCGCGGCGGCGGCCGGCGTCGCGCCTTTGTTCTCCCAGTGTTCGATCAGCCGCTGCAGCGCGTCGGGGCGCCGGTTGAAGACGAGATTGTCGCACAGCTCGCGCTCGTCGGAGCCGAGCTCGTTATATGGCGAGATTTCCTTGGCGTGCACGAGCGCCAAATCCAGTCCGGCCTGAACGCAATGATGGAGAAACACCGAATTGAGCGCGGCCCTCGCGTGGGGCTTTAGTCCAAACGAAACATTTGAAACGCCGAGCGAGGTCAGGACGCCGGGCAGAGCTGCCTTGATCGCCCGTATGCCTTCGATCGTCGCGACCGCCGAGTTGAGATATTCTTCATCGCCCGTTGCGAGCGTGAACGTCAAATCGTCGAAGATCAAGGCTCCCGGCGGCAGCCCGTATTCGCCGACGCAGATCTCGTAGATGCGTCGCGCGACTTCAAGCTTCCGATCCGCGGTCTTTGCCATTCCGCCTTCGTCGATCGTCAGCGCCACGACGGCCGCCCCGCTTTCGACGACCATCGGCATCACGCCGTCGATCTTCGCCCGTCCGTTTTCGAGGTGGATCGAGTTAACGATCGGCCGTCCCGCGTACATCTTGAGTGCCGCTTCGATCACCTTGGGCTCGGTGGAGTCGATCATCAGCGGCGCTTCCGTCGATTGCGCGAGGCGCTTGACGAGCGTGCGCATCTGCACGTCTTCATCGGTGCGCTCCGTCAGCGCACAGCAGACGTCGAGCACGTGCGCGCCGCCTTCGACTTGCTCGCGCGCGACGAGCATAATCTCGTCGTAGTCGTCCGCCAGCAAGAGCCGCTTGATCTTGCGCGAACCCTGCGCGTTGATGCGCTCGCCCACGAAGAGCGGGCGCGGCTCTTGTTCGAGCGCGACCGCGGTCATCGCGGACGCCACGATCTGATGCGGCTGCGGACGCGGCGTGCGCGGAACCGCTCCCGCGATGGCTTCACGCATCGCGGCGATATGGGCGGGCGTCGTCCCGCAACAGCCGCCGATTGCATTCGCGCCGAATTCGCGGACGAACGCGCTCAACTCGGCCGCCATCTCGTCGGGTGTCTCGGGATAGATCGTTTCGCCCTTTGGGCCCATGAGCGGCAAGCCCGCGTTCGGAATGACGCAGACGTATTTGCTCGAGTTTTCGCAGAGAAAGCGGATTGGTTCGCGCATGTGCGTCGGGCCCGTGGAACAGTTCAAGCCGATCGCGTCGATCGGCAACGCTTCGAGCGTTGCGCGCACTGCGCGGATGTCGGTGCCGAGCAGCATCCGGCCGGTGACGTCGAGCGTGGCCTGCGCTTGGATCGGCACGCGGCGTAAGCCTTTGTTGAACTCGCGCACGATGCCGGCAATCGCAGCTTTCATCTCGAGCAGATCTTGACTCGTCTCGAGCAAAAGCAAATCGACGCCGCCCTCGACCAAATTGCGCGCTTGCTCGCCGTACATTTCGGCAAGCTCGTCGAACGTGATTTTTGAAAGCGCCGGATCGGAGGAGGAAATCAACATTCCGGTGGGCCCGAGCGCGCCCGCGACGAAACGCGGGCGATCCGGCGTGCTAAAGCGATCCGCGGCGCGCCGCGCGATTTCCGCCGCCAACCGATTGACTTCCGGCGTCCGCTCGCCGAGTCCGTATTCGTCGAGCTTCAAGCGCGAAGCCGTGAAGCTGTCGGTTTCAACCACGTCTGCGCCCGCGGCCAAGTAGTCGCCGTGAATCGTTTCGATCACGTCGGGACGATGCAAGACCAGCGCTTCGTTGCAGCCGGCGTAGCGCTCGCCGCCGAAATCGGCGGCCGCCAATTCCATCGCCATGACCTGCGTGCCCATCGCGCCGTCGAACAGTAAAACGCGCCGCGACAGCTCTTCTAAATACCGGGACATCCGTTATTTCTTTCGGGCTTTCTCCAGGATAGCCCGCCGAATCGCAATCTCGCCGACGTTGCGGCCTGCACGATTCTTTACGGAAGGATGCGCTTCGGCGTCGAGCGCTCGCGCGGTCTGCTCCGGTAGCGCCCCGAGCGAAGCGAGCGTCGCCAAAACGGCCGGGGCCACTGCGCGGCGCGCGCCGTCGATTACTTTGAGCCCCAAGCCGACCCCGCGCCCGATCGCCGCATCGCCGTGCACGCCTTCCGCGCCGCCCTTGCACGCGATCGTACCGCCAGCGTTCGCCATCAAAACCGAATCGAATTCACCGGTGCCCGAAACGTATTCCGGATATTTCAGCATCGCGTCGCGCACCGTCGCGAGCGCACGCGCATCGCGCTCGTCGATGCCTTCCAGCGTTGCAAAATGCATGAAGGCGCGCGCCGCCCGGCGCAGCGGCGTGGCAAAGACCGGAATGCCGCAACCGTCGATACCGACCGGCCAGTGATGCGGATCGTCGCCGGTCATCCGCGCGCAGAATTCGAGGATCGTTTGTTCCGCCGGATTGGAGGCTTCCAGATACGTTTGCGGGTCGCAACCCATCGTCAAGCAGAGCGCGAGAATTCCCGCATGTTTTCCGGAACAGTTGTTATGCACCGCCGTGAAGGGCTCGCCGCGCGCTTCGAGCTCAGCTGCGGCTGCCGCGTTGTACGGCGGGTGCGCGCCGCACTGCAACGCGCTTTCAGGCAGCCCGATCTTGCGCAAGATCGAGCGCACTGCATCGACGTGAAACGGCTCGCCGTAATGCGACGCCGCCATCACCGCAAGTTCGCGCGGTTCGAGTCCGAAGCGTTCGACGACACCGGCTTTTACCGAAGCCGCCGCGATGAACGGTTTTGCGGTCGACCGCAAGTAGACCGGCGCATCGACGTCGCCGAGCTCGAGCAGCGCTTCGCCGCGCGCGTCGACGGCGCACGCCGCAATCTCGTGGACCGATTCCGTCAGTGGGCCGCGCCGGACCTCAACAAGAGGCTCACCGCGCACCTGTGTCACCCTGAGGCGCGCGCGCAGCGCGCCTCGAAGGGTCGCCCAAAATTAGGCGAGCGCAGGCTCCACCAGGATCGATTCTTGCTCCGCGAAGACCGGATTCGAGAGATACCGTTCGCCGGTGTCGCAACCAATCGTGACGATGGTCTTCCCTTTGAATTCCGGACGCGCGGCGACTTGCAATGCGGCCCAAACGTTCGCGCCCGAAGAAATTCCCACGAGAATACCTTCCTCACGCGCCAACCGGCGCGCCATTTCGATCGCGTCCTCGTTCGTGACGCGGATGACTTCCTCGTAGATCTTCGTGTTGAGCACTTGAGGCACGAAACCGGCGCCCGTCCCTTGGATTTTGTGTGGTCCCGGTTGTCCGCCGGAAAGCACGGGCGAGGCATCCGGCTCGACCGCAAACGCTTTGAACGATGGGCGTCGCGTCTTGATGACTTCGGCCACGCCGGTGATCGTACCACCGGTTCCAACCGCGGAAACGATCGCGTCGACATTGCCGTCCGTGTCACGCCAGATTTCTTCCGCGGTCGTGCGACGATGGATTTCCGGATTCGCGGGGTTTTCGAATTGGCCGGGCATGAAATATTTTCCCGGATCGCTCGCGTGAATTTCACGTGCGCGTGCGATCGCGCCTTTCATGCCTTCCGGGCCGGGCGTCAGAATGAGTTGCGCGCCGTACGCTTTCAGCAAATTCCGGCGCTCGACGGTCATCGTTTCAGGCATCGTCAAGATCAAGCGGTAGCCTTTTGCGGCCGCGACGAATGCGAGCGCGATTCCGGTATTACCTGACGTCGGTTCGATGATCACCGTGTCGGGCCGCAAACGTCCTTCACGCTCCGCCGCTTCGATCATCGACACACCGATCCGGTCCTTGACCGAACCCGCGGGGTTGAACGATTCCAATTTCAAAAGAACGACGGCGCCCCCGCTGCCGGCAACGCGGTTCAGTTTGACGAGCGGCGTGTTACCGAATGTGTCGGCGATGTTGTCGTAAATGCGTGCCATGGCCGCCATAACCTCACGAAAGCGTCGAAGGGTGCGCTGCCGTCGAGCGACGAACGCGTGTTCGTCCTGTATGTTCAGCCTGGACG
>JAFAIW010000118.1 GCA_019236495.1 Vulcanimicrobiota bacterium
CGCACGACTGGCAAGAAGCCGCACGTGCCTACCACCGCGACTTTCGGGATCGCATCGCCGAAGGCGCGACCGAAGTCCCCAAGTCGGTCGACGAAGCGACGCTCGCGCGCGGCGCGGAACAATTCGCCGCGCGGCTCGCGAAGCGTAATCCGCTCTTGTCGATGCTTCCCGCGACGACCACCGTCGTCCGTCTGCTCGACGGCGGCCTCGTTCGCCTCAGTCGCAGCGGAATAGAATTTTCGGCGAGCGCGGACGAACCGGCAGACGTCCGCACGCATTCGGAAAGCCTGCTCTTTTGCTTGAAAACTCCATGGGGCGCGAACGCCCTCCACGTCAACGGGCGGTTCACGGCCGAGCGGCCCGGCGGCGAGAGGCGTTTCTTCGACTTCTTCAAGCTCGCCGATTGGAACGATCACGGCTTCACGCTCACGCTGAACGGCTTGCCGGCATGGCTCGGGCTGCTCAACGAGCGGATCGAGCGCCGCGTCTACGCGCGGCTCGGCTGATCGGCGCCGGGACTACGCGCGCGTCTTCGTTTCGGCCACGAGCTCCAGCGGCACGACGTCGACTTCGCCACCGGAAACGGCGCCGGTGCGCGCGGCGTACCGGTCGAAGAACTCGCGCTCTCCCAGCAAGTCCGCGGCCGCCTGATCTACGGCAGTCGCAATATGCACGTAGTCGCCCTCGGGCGTCCTCATTGCGCGATATGTGATCTTCCCGGAAAGCTCCGGATCGGTATCGATCGCTTCAATGAATCGCTCGATGTCGCGGTGCCATTCTTCGGGCGATCCGTTCTTGAACCGGTACCTGATCAGCGTACGTTTCATGCTGCGCTACTTGCCCTTTTCGTCTTTCTCTGCGTCCTCTTCGTGCAACTCGCGAAGCGTTTCGAATTCTTGGTCGTCGTCGACGTCGAGTCCGGGATCGAGGCCGAGATCGCGAACCATTTGGCTGCCGACGTCATCATCGGTATCGCTCATCGTTTCCTCCGCTCTGACACGGGGGCGTTTGACGGCTGAAGATGCATTCCCCGTCGCTCCACGTCTGCAGCACCGTGCAATCGTCGAATCTGCCGCCCGCGAGCGGATCGCGATCGAGGAGCACGAAATCGGCGGCGTAACCCGGCGCGAGCACCCCTGTCTGCCGTTCGACATATCCAAGCTTTGCGGCGTTGAACGTGTACATCAGCAGCGCTTCCTCGGAGGTTAGGCGCTCGCGCGGTTCGTGGTGCGCAATCGCTGCCTGCATCCCGTGCAGCGCAGAGAGCTCGCACACGGGACTATCGCTTCCGCCGCACAATACCGCCCCGGCCCGCTGCGCGCGTCCGAGCGCATTCATCGAATGCATGCGGCGCGTTCCCAAACGCTCGTCGTACATCGCGCCCTCCCCGCCCCAAAGGGCGTCGAACTGCGGCTGCATCGAAAGATAGACGCCCATGCGCGCGCATGCCTCGATCTGTTCTTCCGTCGCGATCTCGAAGTGCTCGATGAAATGCCGCACGCCCGCAGGGCGCTCGCCCAGCACGCGCTCCCACGTACGCACGCACTGCTCGATCGCGCGATCGCCGATCGCGTGCACACCCGCCGCGATACCGGCGCCCTGCGCCGCCGCGAAGTAGTCCAGCAGTTCGTCGTCGCTATAGCGCAACTTGCCGTGCTCGTGCGTGCCGCAGAACGGTTCGCTGACCGCCGCCGTCCGGCTGCCGATCGACCCGTCCACGAAGACGTCCCCACCGACGTATCGCAAGCCGAGCTCCGCCGCCAAATGCGGATCGGGCGTACAAATCTTCGGATACCACTTCCCCGGCAATGCCCGCAGCGCGTCGATTTCCTCGGCGTACTGCTCGCGCCGGAAGCCGACGAGTTGCGCGTGCACGTGCACGATCCCATTCGAACGCGCCAGCTCCGCGGCGCGTTGCTCCGCCGCGCGTTTCGCTTCCAGCGGCATCGCTTCCATAAACGCCGACTGCGCACGCCAGTTGGCATCCAAGAACAATTTGCCCGTCGGACTGCCGTCGGCATCGCGTTCGATGCCTTCGATGCCGTCGGGAAGATTCAACCAGATGAACGTCGCGCGGTTGACGATACACGAATGACCGTCGACGCGCACGAGCATCGCGCGTGCATCGGGATGCGCTCGCTCGAGGGGTGCCGCGTCGGCCACCCGCCCATCCTTCCACGCGCTCTCGTCGTACTGCCCAGCAAAGACGACGCCCCATTCGCGCGCAACGCGCGTGACCTGCGCCGCGAATTCCTGATACGAGCGCGTGCGATTCAAGTTACGCTCGTCCAAAAACAACCCGGTATCGGTGAGGTGCACGTGACAATCCGCAAAGGCCGGCAGAAGCGTCGCCCCCTCGCACGCAACGCGCTCGACGCTCGTCCCGGCCGGATCCTCGTCGAATGCAACGATCCGCAGCCCGTCGACCAATACCGAGCGATGCTTGCGAAAGGCGCCGGCATGCACGTCGTACGCGTATGCGATGACGCCGGTGAAAAGCTTCACGCCGTCGTTGTTCGTCGCAGTCCTCGCGAGGCCCGGCCGTACGGCTGCGTCGAAGCTCGCCTCAACGCGCCCGTAGCTCAATTGGATAGAGCGGGGGACTCCTAAGCCTCAGGTTGCTGGTTCGATTCCAGTCGGGCGCACCATTCGCCGTTCACACGAAAAACCGGTGCTCGGGCTCGATCGAACGGTACTGCAAAAGCAGACGGTTCTTTTCGTCCGAGACGCAATGATGACGGCACGCGATGCTCGGATCGAGCGCGGCCACCGCTTGCCGGTTTTCTTCCGAAAACCAAAACGAGCGAAACGACCGATCGCGAATCGAACCGAGTCGCCCTGCATCGGTGTACGCTTTGTCTTGGCACGTGTAGACGCTGCAGTCCGCCCCGATCACCGTCAAAAACTCCAGCATCGGGCACGTCCGGTACGGTTTTTCGAACGACGCTTCGTCGGTATGGTAGTGATCGACCACGGAAAAATTCGCGTCGTTCAGTTGCATCGCACGGCTGAGATGTTCGCGGACGAGCGCGCGCGTCGAGCGGTGGTACGCAATGTTGGTCGCGCCGCTATCGGATACGACGCAGGGCGAGACCTTGACGTGACCGACGCCCCACCGCTTCGCCATCGTGCAATATTCGTAGAGATGCGGCGCGTTTTCGGGGTGCACGATGAAGCTGAGGCCGATGGCGGCGCGCCGCGTGCGAGCGGCAAACGCGGCGATGTTGCCGCGGATGCGCTCGAATTCGCCCGGCTTCGTTTTGCGCAAACGCGCGTAGCTCTCGTCGTCCCAGCCGTCCATCGAGACGCGCACCCAGGTCGCCGCATCGGCGAGTGCGTCCGCCGTCTCGTCGCGTAAGTACGTCCCGTTGGTCAAAACGCCGACGCGCACCCCGCCTTCCGCGAGACGCCGGACGATCGCCCCGATGCCGGGATAGAGCAGCGGCTCGCCGCCGCCCGAAAACGTCACGGCGCGTACCCCCATGGCGATCGCATCCTCGACGAGCTCCTCCATTTTCGCAGAGGGAATGCGGTCTTTTAGATCCATTTCGGCGCCGAGGCTGAGGTCGTGGGAACGGTACGCGCAGAACCAGCAACCGTGGTTGCAGGCGTTGATCGGCTTGATCCGGAGGTGGACCGGCGCCCGGATTCCAGCCTCCGGCGGCCCCAGGTGGCCGGGGAAGCCAAAGACCTTGAGCGGCGCGTAGACCGTTCTCACGCGACCATGGTAGCAAGCGCTCCGGAAGAGGGCCGGAAGCGCTCGGGAAGGCCGGTTGAATCGGCCGTCCCGCCATGCTATAGTAAAAAGCCGAACGGACCACCGGTCCGTTTATTTAATGTCGGGCGTCCTGCGGCGGCCGCTTGCTTTGGTGAAAGATGGCGAAGAAAGAGAATCGCGTGATGGTCGTGATGGCGTGCACGAACTGCAAGCGCCGGAACTACAACACGCAGAAAAACAAGCAGAAGACCACGGATCGCTTGGAGCTCAGCAAGTATTGCCGCTTCTGCCGCGGCCACTACGCCCATAAAGAAACGAAGTAGAATTTCGAAGCACTTGATAAAGTAGGCTATCGATCTCGCCGCGCAGGATTTCAATCTGTGGCGAGAAGGGGAGGGCCGAAGCATACTACCATCGGTATGCGAGGCCCGAGCCGACGAAGCTACGGATTGAAAGAC
>JAFAIW010000156.1 GCA_019236495.1 Vulcanimicrobiota bacterium
AGGTCTGCCCCCGCAACGGACACGCCGTGCAGGTCCCGGCCGTGCCAATCGACGCGCGCGAAATCGCACCCCGCGCAATGCGCCAAGATTTCCCGCGTAGTATCATCCGCGGCTTGCGCCGCGCGAAACGAGAGGGCCGCAACCGCCAGTGCGACGGCCAGCGCGTACGCTCCGATATGCATGATGGATCTCCTCATTTGAAGATGGCCTCCGACATGTCGCTACCGGTCAACTCGACGTCGCGCATGTCGGCGTTGCGAAGGTCGGTATTGCTGAAGTCGCAACCGATGAATTTCGTATTGTGAAGCCGCGCGTTCGAAAGGTTTGCTCCGCTCAAATCGACGCCCGTCAGCGTGGAGTTCGACAAATCCGCGCCCGCTAAATTTGCGTGACGCAGCCCTATGCCGACGATCCGCAGGTTACGAAGGTCGTTACCGTGCAAATCCGCGGCGCGGAAGTTGCATCCCAAGCACCCTTGGAGCAGCGTTCTCAGTTGACCGTTGTTGAGGCCTCGCACGTCACGTACGGTCCGTTCGTCGCCGTATTCGCGAACGACGATCTGCGGAACGTCGATGTCCATCTTGGGGATTACGATGTGCATTCTCGGCATCGGCGGAATCGGCGGAATCGGCGGAATGACGATCGTTCCAGGGCCGCAATCCACCGTCGTAGCGGGTTGCGGCGTCGCACCCGTTGCCGTTGCGAGCAGTGCCGCGAGCGCCAATATTTTCCCGTTCATCGCTTCCTCCCCGGCCGCCGAGGGCCGCACGAAACCAAGCCTTGCCGAGCCGGCAAAGTTCTTACAGAAACCGCGAAGCGGTGCTACCTCATGATCGCTTCGGACAGATCGCTACCGGTCAATTGGACGTCTGAAAGATCGACGTTCCGAAGATCGGTATGCCGAAAATCACACCCGATGAATTTCGTGCCGTGCAGCTTTGCACCCGAGAACCGCGCGCCTTCTAAATCGGTGCCGCTGAATTGCGTTCCCGAGAGGTCGGCGCCCTCGAAGTTCGCACCCTTCAGGTCGGCGCCCATCAGATTGACATTGCGCAAATCCATTCCGTGAAAATCTGCTCCGGCAAAATCGCAACCATGGCAGTTGGTGAGCCAAACGCGCAGTTGATCTTGCGACATCGAACGCGCCGAGACACCGTCGCAACCACTGATGTTCGCCCCTTGGAAACGCGCGCCCGTAATGTCTGCGCCGTGCATCTCGCAGCCGGTGAGGTTCGCGTCGGTGAAGTCCGCGTTACGCAAATCGGCTCCGTGGAAATCAACGCCGCTCAAGTTCGAGCCATGGAAATTCGCACTCTGAAGATTCGCGTTCGCAAAGTTGGCGCCCACGAACGACCGCTTGCTCAAATCCTTGCCCGACAGATTCGCGCCATGAAAATCGCAGCCGCTACAGTTGAAGCCGCCGTCGGCCACGACTTTCATTCCGGGTACCGCCGGAATGTCGATGCGCGGAATTTTGACGGTGATCGCCGGCACGTGCAGGTTCATCGGCGGCACGCTCAAGGAATCCGCGTCCGATGAATCCGCGCCGGCGCCCGCCCCGGCCCCCCCACCGCTCTCCGCGGCGGCAGCGCTCGCCGCTTTGGCGTTCGCATATGCTACAACTCGCGGTGCGGGGGCTTTCACCACAGTCTTTGCGGCGGCGGGCGCGGCGGCTTCCGGTTTCGCGGCGGTTTTGGGCGGCGCAGCGGGCGGTATGTACGTCAAGCGCGTACCACTTTGCATCGCCGTGGCCGTAACCGCGTTCTTTGCCGCGAACGCCTTCGCGGGTGCATGCGGCTTCTCGGCGACATGCGTGGCCGCCGGGGCGCCGTGGTTCGCGCCTTGGCTTTCCTCAGTATATGCGATCACCGGAGTGACGAAGTTTACGAGCACGAAGAAGGCCATCAGCGAGGCGCCCAATGCGAGCGGAATGCCGTATGCAATCTTGACTTGCGCGTTGCGGTTCTTCGCGAGGAGCCGCTCGATGCGCAGCGAGATGCCCTTGCGCGTGACGAATACGCCCGGCGCCGCCAGCGGCCGATGCGGCCACGCGGTGAGCTCGGCCATCTTCGTCAAGCAGCTTGCATAGGGACGAACCTCTCCGGTAACCTGGAGCACCCAGTCGTCGCACGCCACTTCGCGCTCGACGTCGAGTTGCGCTCCGATGAACCGGATGGCAGGATTGAAGAACAGCAGCGTCTGCGCGATGCGCTGCAACATGTTGGTCCAATCGTCGTTGCGCCGGATGTGTCCCAGCTCGTGCAGGCTGATGCGATCGATCTCGCCCGCCGAGAACTCGTTGAGCAGGTGCTGCGGTAACAGAATCATCGAGTCGAACAGGCCAACCGCGACTGGGACTTCGATGCGATCCGAGACGCAGAGCCGCACGTCGCGCAGCCCTTCAGGCATGCCCATCAAGCGTTCCAGCGCATCGCGTAATTCAAGTGACAGCGGGAGCGAATCGCGCTTCAGTCCTTCCAAACGAAGCACGTCCACCACCAGCCGTGCGGCAATCACGAGCACGGCGAGCAGCCAAACGGCGAACAGCACGATTGCAACGAAGGCCGGTACGGCGAAATGCAGACGTTCCGGGGTACGAAGCAGTGGAGCTTCCGCCGGCGCGGCGGGCACGCTCGCTGCTTCTTGCTTTCGCTCGGGACGCGTCGTGCGCACGGAAACCTTTGGGGGTGCAACCCAGGTTGCGGTTGCGACATTCGTGAGCGCGGGTTTGACGACGGTCACATCCGACCAACTGGTCGCAACCGGCAAGACGATGGCCGCAATCAGCGTGACGATCCACGCCGCGTAGCGCGTCGCCGCGTTCAGGCGCGGAAGCACGCGCAAGACCGCCCATACGGCCAAAACGAGCAGCGCATCTTCCCATAAGCTATTGAATGCGGCCGCGGCAACAAGACGTGCCGCGGGCTCCACGACGTTCAAAACGGGACTCATTCCCGGTCTCCTTCGTGCCGCTCGATGAGCGCCTTCAGACGGGCGATCTCATCTTCGCCGAGGCGCTCGTTTTCGACGAGCTTCAGTGCGAGGGCGCCCGGTGAGCCGTTGAAAAAACGCGACAGCACGTTGTCGACGGCTTTGGACGAGGCTTCGTCCCGTTGCAGAATTGGTGTATAGAGGTATGCGCGGCCCTCTTCTTCGTGCCGAACATAGCCCTTTTGCTCGAGAATGCGCATGGTCGTCAGGACGCTATTGTACGCGATCGGCGGGGGTGGAAGCGCGGCCGTAACGTCGGCTACCGTCGCCTTCCCGCGTTCCCAGAGGACCTCCATGAGCCGAAGCTCCGCTTCGGTAAGTGTTTGCGAGCGTTTCCTAGCCAAAAGACCGTCCTCCCGGGGCTACTAAAGATTTAAGAGCATGATAACCGAATCCAGGCCCGGTTGTCAACTAAATACTTAAGAGTTTTCCCGGGAGCCGATATTCTCTCCAGTAGCCGCGAAGCGCTTGCTCCCATAGGAGGTGCTCTTTTGCTTCGGACGCCTTTCGTATTGGCGGTCGCCTTGGCATTACTGCCCATCTCGCCCGCAACCGCCCAAACGGCGGGTGAGACCCCCGGCGCCCCGGCCGCGCCGACGCCCCCGCCCTCGACGTGGGCCGATTTCGATTACGTCGCCTCCCACAACGGGCTCATGTTTCAACTGAAGCAGATCTACCGCGGAAAAGAGAACCGCCCGACGCTGTTTTTCGGAGAGAATCTCGCATGGCTGCATTCACCGTGCGGCAGTGCGGCGTTCTGCACGAACGGCGGGGGCACCGATACCGACATCGAGATCGGTCCGGCGCTCAGTCGCGGCAACGTCTTTGCCGCCGTGACGTATGGCTCGTTTCGCGGCAATGGGCTCGCGCTTCAGGGGCTGGGCTTCGGTCTCCAAAAGCTTCCCGAAGGGAAATTTCCGCTCGATTGGAGTGCGAACGTCTTCTATTGGAACAACGCGGGCGGCACGTACGTCTGTCCGGTGACCAACATTGCGTGTTTCGGACCTGCGGTGTACCCGAATAATGCGATCTACCGCATCTATCGCTGGCAGGCCGCCGGTCAGTACGCGCTCCGTCAAGGCCGGCCGTGGTACGTGAATTTCGGTATTACCGGAGACACCGGTACGCGCGTTCAGGCGCCGCCCATCGACTTCTGGCACGCCGGCGCGTTCGTGGGCCTAGGCTTTAAGATGTAACGATCTCGGCCCCGGCCAGCTCTTCTTTTTCTTGAGCGGTGATGACCTTTTGCAGGTCGAGCAGAATGATCAGCCGTTCGTTGAGCTTTCCGACGCCCGAGATGTACTCGGTTCCGACGCCGGCGATCATTTCGGGTGCTTCTTCGACCTGTTCGATCGGAATGTTGATCACTTCAGAAACGCTGTCGACGATGATACCCACGCGCTTCGTTGCAATTTCGGTCACGATGATGCGCGTATTTTTCGTGTGCGTCTCGCGGTCCATGCCGAAGCGGGTGCGCAGGTCGATGATGGGGATGAGCTGACCCCGCAGGTTGATGACCCCCTCCATGAACCGCGGCGCCTTCGGAACGTGGGTGATCTCCACCATGCGAATGATTTCTTGAACCTGCGCGATATCGACGCCGTACTCTTCGCTTCCCAAATGAAACGACACGACTTTGACGATCTCGCCGGAAAGCTGGGTTTGTTCGTTGCGTTGATCGGTGGTTGACATGGCTTACACTCCGGAGAATTCCGCTCGCGCAATCTTCCCGCCCGCATAGGCTTCGCTGACGAGCGAGTGAACGTCGATGATGAGAGAAATCGAGCCGTTTCCGAGAATCGTGGCGCCCGATATTCCGGGGATACGTCCGATGACGTCTGAGAGCGGCTTGATGACGATTTCTTGTTCGCCTTGAAAAGAGTCGACGACGAGGCCGACCTGGCGGCCCTGCAAGCCGACGATGACGATCATCACCTTGTCGGGATCGCGTTCGCCGCCCAGCTCGAAGAATTCCGCCACGCGCACCAATGGAACGACCTGTCCGCGCAGTAAGATCGCTTCGTTCCCGTGGACCGTTCGCACGTCTTCCATCTCGACGCGCTGCGATTCGATCACGGAGTCCAGCGGAATCGCGTAGAGTTCGTTTGCGACGCGCACGAGGAGCGCCTGAATGATCGCGAGCGTCAGCGGCAACTTCATGGTGAAGGTCGTGCCGGCGCCTTCTTGACTGTCGACGTCGAAAACACCCTTCAGGCGCTGGATGTTCTTCTTCACGACGTCCATGCCGACGCCGCGTCCGCTGACGTCGGAGATCGTCTCTGCCGTAGAAAAACCTGGAGTAAAGATCAGCTCGATGATTTCGCGATCCGTCAAGCGGTCGCTCTCGGAGATCAAGCCCTGCTTTATCCCACGGTCGCGAACGCGCTGCAGGTCGATGCCCCCGCCGTCGTCGATCACCTCGACGATGATCTGATTGCCTTCGTGATACGCATTGAGCGAGATCGTGCCGAAACGCTGTTTGCCGCGCCGCTCGCGTGTATTCGGATCTTCGATGCCGTGATCCACACAATTCCGCAACAGATGCATGAGCGGTTCGCCGACTTCGTCGACGATGGTCTTGTCCAAATCCGTTTCGGCGCCTGAAATCTTGAGCTGGACTTCTTTGCCGCGCGCTTTGGCCACGTCGCGAACCAGTCGCGGGAACCGATCGAATACCTGACCGATCGGAACCATCCGGACCTTCATGATCGATTCTTGGATTTCGTTCGTCGTGCGGGCCAAAAGGGCGGAGCTATCGGCGAGGTCCTTGGCGAGCGGCGCAATTCGATCGGCGGCTCCGTCCATATCGGGATCTTTGATCGAACGATCGAGCGTGTTCGCAATATCCGAGATACGCGTGCGATTGATGACCAGCTCACCCACCAAATTCAGGAGCATGTCCAGACGCTCGATGTCGACGCGAATGGTTTGATGTGCGCTGGTGCGCTTCTGCTTCTCTTGGGCGGGTGCGCCTTGGGCCGCCGGCGCCGCTTCACGCGCGGCCACGATCCTTTCCGCAATGCCTTCGGCTTTGGAAAGCGACCCGTTGGGCGTTTCCACCGCTTGCGGTTCGACGGCGGCGGCGGGGGCTGCGGGCGCGGGTGGCGGCTCAGCCGGCGCCGGAGCGGCCGCGGCCTTCGCGCGCTCTTCCGCCAGCAATCGCTCGACTTCGGCCTCGAACGCTTCGATCTCGGACGCGCTGACGGGGGTTACTTCCGCGGCTTCCTCCGTAAACGAGGTCTCTTCACCGGCCTTCCCTTCGATGAGCGACGACGTCTGCTCGTACACGGCGACAAACGAGTCCAGACGCTCCCCATACTCCTTGAGCCCGGTGGGCGGATCGGTGCCCTCGACGGCATTTGAAATCAGCTCGGTGAGGAAGTCGCGCCCCGCGAATAAGATGTTGAGCGCGCCCTCCGAAAGCGGCATGCGATCTTTGCGCAGCAAGTCGCACAAATTTTCCAGCTTGTGCGCGAGCGCTTGCACTTCGCTGAAGCCCAGCATACCCGAGCTGCCCTTGATCGTATGCAACGCCCGGAAGAGCGAGTTGACGATTTCCGGATCCGCGTTACCGTGGTCGATGAACTCTTCGAGGTGCAACAAATCAGAGTCGATCTGCTGAAGCAGTTCCTCGGTTTCGTCGCGGAAGTACGCTACGAATTCCGCTTTGTCGAAGAGATCGTCAGACACTACTCAACGCCGAATACGGAAAGGAGCGGGGTCAACGATCCGGTTTCGGGGATCAAGATGAATTGCCCCGACACCTGTTTCTCTTTGTCGAGGAAGCTGCTTTCTATCAAGAAGACGTCTTGATCGGGCAGAATCGACATCAGCGTGCGAAACGCGGCTTGAATCGTCCCGTACGAGAGCGTCGGAACGGAAGGCAACAAATTGACGCCGGTAAGTTGAATGATTGCGGTGAGGTAGGATCCCGCAATGATGTTTCCGAGTTCTTTGAGCGTCGAATCGGTGATGGAATCGAAGATTTGGATGTCTCCGATGATCCGCTTGATGAACACGTTGACGAAATCTTGTGCTTGGTCCCGGTCGAACAAAACCACCA
>JAFAIW010000163.1 GCA_019236495.1 Vulcanimicrobiota bacterium
ATCCTGGTGTGGCGGATCGTCGGCATCGAGTGGACGCCGCTCCTGCGCACGGTCTTGGGCGTGAGCACGAGTACGTTGTTCATGGTCTTTGCTTTGCGATGGATCGACTTGCTGCGCCCGCTGTACCTCGGGAACTCACCCGCGGCACTTACCGAATTCTTGATTGGGCAAATGATCATTGGAACCGCGCTCTTCTTCGCGATCGCACGTCTGACGAACAACGAAGAACTTCAGGTCGTCTTCAACCTCGTGATGGAAAAACTCAGTCGCGACCTCCCCAGCGCCCCCGAAAATCGCGAGTCGCCCATCGCTTAGCGGAGCGTCGCGTCGCGGCGCGTTGCGTTCTCGGGCATTCCATCGCGGGGTCGCTCGTCGCTCCGCCCTCCAGGCTGCGCTCCTGCTCAACGGCCTCCTCGCTCTCGCCCTCCCGGCTCCGCTCGTCGGTCCGAAACCCCGCTCACAGAATGCCCCGCGAACGCTGACGCGCGCGCCGCGGGACGTCTTCTCAAGAAAGTTTCCGACTTTTCGCGCCTTGCCATGGATGGCACCCTTCGAGGCTCGCTGATGCTCGCACCTCAGGGTGACACAACTTTTTAAAAAGACAAAAATGTATCAGCGCCCCTCGGGGAGTGTTTTGCATGTGAACCAGGTGTCGGCGCCACGTGAAGGGGGACCCACGCAGTGGGGGGCGCGGAGGCTAGGCCGGAGCGCCTTTATGAGTTAAACGTTTTGACGTTGCGCAAGCCGGCGTCTTTGAAGGCTTTCTCCACGACGGGTGCCTCTTGGGCCGTCGCCTTGTACGTGACCACGCTGCGCCCTTCGTCGATCGCATCGTTGTAGTTTTCGATCTGATCGGCCGGGATTGGAAAGTTCGCGAGGTGATTGATCACGTGGGGATGCGCGAAGAATCCGATATAGCGCGTATCCGCACTGATGCCGGGGACGTTGACGCCGCCGGAATCCGTCATGATCGCCGTGTCTCCGCGAATGACGTCGTGCGACACGTCGGACGTCTGCGCGAGCTCGCCCGCAAAGATGTACTCGAGGATGGAGCTATGGTGCTCTTCGGTTGGGTCGTCGGCGGTGATGACCGTGAGCTTGTCGCAGTTCACTTCATCCTTGCCGCAAAGCTTGTCTTCGAGGTGCGTAGGGTGTGACGACTCGGCAATGCCGGTAACCAAATGACTCTCAGCCACGTCAGCCTCCTGGAGATTGTGCGCGAACGGCGTCGGCCAAGCGTTCCATACCCCGCCGCATGACCTCTTCCTTCGTATTCGAAAAGTTCAGTCGCATCCCGCTATGGACGTCGCGATGCGGATAGAAACTCACCCCCGGCACGAACACGACTTTTTGCGCAGCCGCGACGCGCAGCAGCGCTTCGGTGTCGAAGCCCGGCCGCTCCACAGTCGCCCAAAGAAACATTCCGCCCTCGGGTCGATTGAACCGGACATAGGACGGCATCAACTCGCGCAAGCATTCGAGCATGTAGCTGCGGCGTTGTTTGTAAACGCGCCGGATGACTTGAACGTGCTGCTCGAGCATCGCGTCGTTTTCGACGAATCCCGCGAACACGTATTGTGCAAGCGAGCCCGTCTGCAAATCCACGGCTTGCTTGGAAAGCACCAGCCGCTCCATGACTTCCTGATTCCGCACGACGATCCAGGCGACGCGTAAGCCGGGCGCCACGATCTTCGAACCCGTCCCCATGTACAGGACGACGCCTTCGGTACGGTAGCCGATCAGCGGTCCGGAGTCGCGTCCCTCGAACCGCAACTCGCCGTACGGGTCATCTTCGATCAGCGGAACCCCGTAGTGCTCGCAAATCCGCACGATCGGTTCGCGCCGCTCGGCGGCCAGCGTCCTTCCCGTCGGGTTTGCGAAGTTCGGGACCAGGTACACGAATTTCGGCAGTGGCTCGGCATGAGCCAACACCTGCTCGAGCGAGCTTGGAATCATCCCGTCGTCGTCGGTGTCGACCGTGAGATAGCGGGCTTGGTACGAATCGAAAGCTTGAATTGCGCCGAGATACGAGGGATTTTCCAAGACGACGTGGTCGCCGGGGTCGAGAAAAATTTTTCCGATCAGATCGAGGCCTTGCTGCGAACCGTTGGTGATCAGGACGCTTTCGGGTTCGAAGTGCACGCCGAACCGTCGCCCGAGACGCCGCGCTACCCACGAACGCATCTCGGGGATGCCTTCGGTGACGCTGTATTGGAGTGCCGCGGCGCCGTACTCCGACATGATACGGCGCGTGATGTCCGCGATTTCCATGGTTGGAAAAAGTTCGGGTGCCGGCAGACCGCCGCCGAACGAGATGACGTCGGGCCGTTGCGTGACCTTCAGCATTTCGCGGATCGTCGAGGCGCGCAGCCGCGACGTACGGGCCGCGAACTGGGTCGCGCGCGGGATCGTCGCCATGCGACGGTACTTAGGCGGGGTTCATGGGAGGTCCGCTTATCGGTGCGCGCGGGCCGGTACCAGGCGGTAAACCGGTATCGCGAATGAACGCGAGAATCGCCGCACCGAGTCCGATGAGCCAAACGAGCGCAGTGATCAAGCCTCCGACCACCGGAACGATCTCGGCCGCGCTGATGACGATCAAACCGATCACCAGCGCCGCAAGCGGCGACGGCGTGGCGTGCGGCCGCAACAACTCATAGACGCGCCGCCCCACCAAGAGGCCGACTGCCGCTTGTCCGATGAAGACGCCGGCGAAAATCGCCAGAAGCTCGAGTGGAATCAAAGGGATTCCAATGATGCTGATGAGCAGCAAGACGCCCACCGGAATGATCGCAACAATCGCCAGCACGCCCACGACGGCGGATAATCCGGGATGCTTCTCGACCCGATCCAGCGCGATGCGGACTCGCATCGGAAAGAGGAGGAAGAGGAGCAGCACGATGACGCTATAGGCCAAGCGCGTCATCATGCGCACGTTCTCGTGCACGATTGCGGCCGCGGTGTTACTGGCCGGTACCCAAGGGGCGAAC
>JAFAIW010000072.1 GCA_019236495.1 Vulcanimicrobiota bacterium
CCGCCGCGCACCTCGCGGAGGACCTGCGCGGCAAGCGCATCGGCATCGTCAAGGAGTTCGGCACCGCCGCGCTCGGGCCGGACATCGACGCGCTTTACAAGCACGCGTACGCAGATCTCGAAAAGCTCGGCGCGACCTTGGTCGAGGTGTCGCTGCCGACGGCGGATTTCGGCGTGGCGACGTATTACTTGATCGCGCCGGCGGAATGTTCGTCGAACTTGGCGCGCTTCGACGGCGTGCGCTACGGCTTGCGCGTCGACGGCGCGGACGTCGGCGCGATGTACGAAGCGACGCGCGCCGCGGGCTTTGGGCAAGAAGTCAAGCGACGCATTCTCATCGGAACGTACGCGCTCTCGAGCGGCTACTATGACGCATATTACGTGAAGGCGCAGAAAGTCCGCACGCTGATCGCGGGCGACTTCAATCGCGCCTTTGCGAGTTGCGATTTGATCGCGTGCCCGGCGGCCTCGCAGCCGGCCTTCGAATTCAACGCGAAGAGCGACCCATACAGCATGTATCTGATGGACTATTACACCATTCCCATGTCGCTCGCGGGTCTGCCGGCGCTCTCGGTGCCGTGCGGCAGCGTCGCAGTCGACGGCGCGGCGGGTCCGCTGCCGATGGGGTTGCAGCTCACCGCGCCGTTGTTCGGCGAACGCGCGCTGCTGGCCGCGGCGCACGCGTACGAGCGCGCCACGAAGCATGCGACGGCGCTGCGACCGTTGACGGAAGCGAGTGCCGCATGATGACCGCGACGCAATACGAGGCCGTCATCGGCATCGAGTGTCACGTCGAGCTGAAGACCGCCAGCAAGATGTTTTGCGGCTGTGCGAACGAGTTCGGCGGTGAACCAAACACGAAGGTGTGCCCGGTGTGTTTGGCGCTTCCCGGCGCCTTGCCGGTGCCGAATCGCGCCGCGGTCGAGCATATGATTCGCGCGGGCGCGGCGTTCGGTGCGGAAATTCCGGAATTTTCGAAGTTCGATCGCAAAAACTATTTTTATCCCGACATGCCCAAGAACTATCAGATCTCGCAGTACGACATGCCGCTCACCAAAGGCGGCATCGTGCGGTATTGGCTCGACGACGGATCGATGCGGGAATGTCGCCTGACGCGCATTCATTTGGAAGAAGACACCGGAAAGTCGACCCACGCGGGCAGCGGTGACGGACGGATCGCCGGCAGCGAGTATTCGCTGGTCGACTTCAATCGGGCCGGCGTTCCTTTGATGGAATGCGTTTCGGAACCGGAGTTACGCAGCGCGGAAGAAGCGGTCGCGTATCTCGAAGCGCTCAAACGCACGTTCGTGCAGTTGGGCGTGAGCGACGTAAAGATGGAGGAAGGCTCGCTCCGCTGCGATGCCAACGTGTCGATCCGCCCCACCGGCTCGACCGCGCTCGGCACGAAAACCGAGATCAAAAACATGAACTCGTTTCGCTCGGTTCATCGCGCCATCGAGAGTGAAATTGCACGGCAGATCGCCGTGCTCGAGTCGGGTGGGCGCATCGTGCAAGAGACGCGCGGCTGGGACGAGATCGCGGGGACGACACACTCCATGCGCAGCAAGGAACAAGCGCACGATTATCGCTACTTTCCCGATCCCGACTTGGTCCCGCTCGAAATCGACGCGGCGCTGGTCGAACGTCTGCGCGCCACGCTGCCGGTACTGCCTCCGGCGCGCTTCGCGAAATATCACAGCGAATACGGTCTCTCTCCCGCGCACGCGACGCAATTGATCGATAATGCTTCGCTGTCGGCGTATTTCGATGCGTGCGTGAACGCCGGCGGGCGTCCGCAGCAAGTCGCGAATTTTGTGTTGGGCGAGCTGTCGCGCTTGTCGAACGAAGGGAACGTGCCGGTTGCCGAATCGGCAGTGACGCCGCACGATCTGGCAGAGCTGATCGCGCTCGTGGAAGGCAACACGATCAATTCGAAGATCGCCAAAGAGTTGCTCGGGCGGATGTGGAGCGGCGAGGGCTCGCCCAAGTCGATCGTCGAGAAGGAAGGTCTCGCGCAAACGAGCGACACGGGCGCAATCGACGGCTTCATCGCCGGCGTGCTCGCAGCGAACGCGGAGGTCGTCGCCGATTATCGAGCCGGCAAGACCAACGTGCTCGGCTTTTTGGTGGGGCAAGTGATGAAGGCCAGCCGCGGGAAAGCCAATCCGGCGCTCGTGCAAGAGCGCCTGCGCGAGAAGCTCGGCTGACGATTTTCGCCGACGAACGCACGCTGCAAACGCTCGATTTTGCGGCGGTGCGCGAGCGGGTGGTCGCGGCAACGAACACGGAACGCGGCGCAACCGAGGCGAGCGCTCTCGCGCCGGCAAGCGATTTTTCGGAAGTACGCCGCGCGCAGCGTGCCACGGCCGCCATTCGCGAGCTGGTCGAGTCGGCCGATTTGCACGTGGGGCGCGCCATCGAAACGGCTCCGTTCGTCGAGAGGTGTGCCGTCGGAGTTGCGCTGGGCGCAAGCGACCTGCGCGCGATCGCCGACAGCCTTGCTTCCGCCGCGGCGGCGTTCAACGCGACGCGCGCGAGCGACGACGGCGTCGTCCGGGAGCTGACCTCCGGGTACCGGCCGCTTCGCGAGCTGATCGCCGCGGTCACGAACGCACTCGACGAACGCGGCACGGTGCTCGACCGCGCCTCGCCCGCGCTCGCGCGCATTCGCAAGCAGCTCGCGCAGGCGCAAGGCGAAGCGCGCGACCGCGTCTCCGCGTTGCTGCGCTCGGCCAAGTTCGCCAAAGCCATCCAAGACAGCGTGGTCACGATTCGCGAAGGTCGCTTCGTCGTTCCGATCAAGGCCGAATTCAGCGGTGAAGTGCCCGGCATCGTGCACGACACCAGTTCGAGCGGCCAAACGCTGTTCGTCGAACCGCTCGCCGCGCTCGACGCAAACAACCGGTTGCGCACGCTGCGCATCGAGGAAGAGCGCGAGGTGGCGCGCGTGCTCGAAGCGCTTTCGCGCGAAGTCGGCAAACACGCGGAAGCAATCGAAGGCAACATCGCGATGCTGGCGGTGCTCGACGTGCTGGTTGCCAAAAGTCGCGTCGCGCGCGCGATGCAGGCGGTGGCGCCGGAGCTTTCCGACGAAAGTGCGCTGGACGTGCGCGAGGGGCGCCATCCGCTGCTCGGCGAGCGGGCCATTCCGCAATCGGTGACGCTCGGCGACGTACGCGTGCTGGTGATCAGCGGGCCGAACATGGGCGGTAAGACGGTCTCGCTCAAGATGATCGGGCTGTTCGTCGCAATGACGTATTGCGGCATGCAATTGCCCGCGGCAGAGGGAACGCGAATTGGACGCTTCGAGCGTTTATTCGCGGACATCGGTGACGAACAATCGATCGCCGACAACGCGTCCACATTTTCCGCGCACTTGCGGCGGATGCGTGAAATTCTCGACGCGGCGGACGCGCGCACCCTGGTACTGATCGATGAAATCGGCGGCGGAACGGAACCGAACGCGGGCGCCGCGCTTGCCATTGCGATGATCGAGCAGCTCTTGCAGCGGGGATCGTGCGGCGTGGTGACGACGCATGCTACCGAGCTCAAGCTCTTTGCGCATGCAACGCCCGGCGTCGCCAACGCGAGCGTGCGTTTCGATCCGCAGACGTTTGCGCCGACCTATCATCTCGACGTCGGAACGCCCGGGCAGTCGCTGGCCTTTCCGCTGGCGATTGCGATGGGGCTTTCGAGCGAGCTGATCGATCGCGCGGAAGCGCTGCTCAGCAGCCGCGAGCGCAATTACGAGCAGGCGCTGGCGGATCTCGCCGCCGTGCAGGCGCGTCTGGCGACCGAACGCGATCGCGTCGCACGCGAAGAACGCCACGTGCAAACGCTGCAAGAAAACTTGCGCGCGCGCACGGAAGCGCTCGAACGCGAGCGCCGCAGCTTCGGAACGCGTGCGGAAGAGCGCCTGCGCGAAGCGCTTTCGGGTTTTGCGAACGAACTAGCACGCCGTTCGGATCGCGGCGGCCGCGCGAAGGTCACGCCGGCGCAGAGCGAGTTGCTCACGCGCGTGCTCGACGAATTACATCGCGATTTGGGGATTGCGCCCGAAGGCGGTGACGAAGCGGCGGCACAACGATTCGAGCCCGGCGATCGGGTGCGCGTGCCGTCGCTGGGGCAAGAAGCCGACGTGCTTGCCGACAACGGCGACACGGTGTTGATCGCTATTGGGCCGATGCGTACGAGTGTCACGAAAGGCGACGTTCGCCGCCTCGGCCCGGTGCGCGTGCGCAAGCAGTCCGCCGGTGCCGAAGCCCTCGCGGCGAGTGCCGCCACGACCGCGGAACTCGACGTGCGTGGGAAGCGATTTGTTGAAGCGGAGCCCGTCGTCGATCGCTGGATCGATGAGGCCGTGCTCGCCGGAAATTCCCCGCTGCGGCTCATTCACGGCAAGGGAACGGGGCTGCTCGGACGCGGCCTGCAGGAGTACTTGCGCGCGCATCCCTCCGTGAAGAACGTACGCTACGGCAATGAAAACGAGGGAGGGAGCGGCGTGACGGTGTTTGAACTGCGCTGACCCGGTGAGCACTCCCGGCGCAGCCGCGCTACTCGACGGTTTCGATCACGTTGAAACGCGCCCCGAATTTGAAGCGCGGATCAAAGAAGCGCGCCCACTCGTCGTCAAACTCGGCCTCGATCCAACGTCGGCCGATCTCCATTTAGGCCATGCGGTGGTCTTGCACAAGATGCAGCAATTCGTCGACGCCGGGCATCAAGTGACGCTGGTCATCGGCGATATGACGGGGCGCATCGGCGATCCGTCGGGACGCAACGAAATGCGACCCGCCCTTTCCGACGAGCAAATTCGCGCAAATATGCAGACGTATTCCGAACAAGCCGCGGCCGTGCTCGACATGTCGCGCGTCACGGTGCGCTACAATTCCGAATGGCTCGGCAAGCTCGATTTAATGGATCTACTGCGGCTCTTTTCGCAAGTGACGGTGGCGCAGATGCTGGCGCGCAACGATTTCGCGGAACGCTACGCCGCCAACGTCCCGATTTCTCTGGCGGAGTTTCTCTATCCGATTTCCCAAGCGTACGACAGCATCGCGTTGCATGCCGACGTCGAGCTGGGTGGAAATGACCAGCTCTTCAACTTACTGATGGGCCGGCATTTTCAAGAGCACGCGGGGCAGCGGCAGCAGGTGTGCATGACGGTGCCGCTCTTGGAAGGCTTGGACGGCGTCAAGAAAATGTCGAAAACTTCCGGAAACTATGTCGGCTTAACCGAATCGCCCGAAACGCAATTCGGCAAGCTGATGAGCATTTCCGACGAGCTCATGCCGCGCTACGCGCGCTTGGCGGCCTTTCGTTCGAAGGACGAATGCGACGCGATGGCCGCCGCGCTCGCTGCCGGCAAGCAGTCGCAACCGATGGAGCAAAAGAAGCAACTGGCGCAGGAGATCGTGGCGCGCTATCACGGGGCCGAGGCGGCCCGTCGCGCACGGGAATACTTCGAGCGCACGGTTCAACGCAAGGAAATCCCCGAGAGCGAGGTTCCGGAGATGCGCGTGGGGGAGGCGAAGAAGCTCGCTCAAGTGCTGGTAGCCGCGGGCTTTGCGGAGTCGCGCCGCGCCGCCGAGCGACTTATCTCCGGGAATGGCGTGCGCGTCGATGGTATACTCGTCAGCGATCCGAACGCGCTCTGGCGCGCGCCCGAACCGGCGGTGGTGTCGGTAGGGAGCAGACGTTTTATCCGCGTTCTCCCAAACGAACGTTAAGCGAACGGTGAAGAACGAAACATGGCACTAACGTACACGTCGACCCCGCCGATCGAAGGGCGCAAGTTTCGCTGCAAGCGTTGCGGGCGCGTTTACGCCTATCCGGAAGACAACGGACGTCCCGTCATGTGCGAATGCGGGTGGTGGTACTGGAATCAGGGCGGCCACATCGTCGAGCAATTTCGCCAGCGCATCGACCCGCCGCCGGTGAAGCGCTAGAGTTTTTCCAGCCGTTGGGCCAGGCCGCTTACGTCGGACGCGCTCAGGACGTACGTCTTGCGGCAGAATTCGCAGCGTGCCTCGGTTTCGGGCTGTTCGCTGGCAATCTTGAGCAGTTCGTCGCGGCCTAATCCGAGCAACGCGGTTTCGACTTTTTCGCGCGTGCAGCGGCACGCAAAGATCAAATTCACGCGCCGATGATGGCGTAGCGGAATGTCGCCGGCCATCGCATCGAGCAGATCGTGCGCGCGTGCGCCGGCGGAAATTTGTTGCGTGACGGGCGGCATCGCATTCGCGCAGCGCTCGAGCTCGGCGACGGCGCGGTCGTCGGCGCCGGGAAGCACTTGTCCGATCGCGCCGCCGGCGGCCGTGACGCCGTCGGTACCGATGAGCACACCGAGCGCGACGGCGCTTGGGATCTGCTGCGAATTGGCGAGATACGCGGCGAGATCTTCGGCGATTTCCCCCGTCTCCAGCGGAACTACCCCGACGTACGGTTGGCCGACTTCGTACGAGCGCGTCACCTGCATTTTGCCCGCGCCGACGGCCAGGCCGACGGCCAGCTTGCCGACGTCATTGAGCGGCGGATTGACACGCGGGTGCTTTGCGTAACCGCGCACGCCGATCGTGTCTTCGGGAAGCAGCATCACGTCGGCCACGATGCCGCCCAGCGGCCCGTCGCCCGCGACTTGGATCGAGAGGCGTTCGCGGCCCTTGAGGCTCGTGCCGAGCAGCGCCGCGCCCGTCATCAAACGGCCGACGGCTGCGCTGGCCGTCGGTGAGAGTTCGTGGCGTTGTTGCGCTTCGCGAACGAGTTGCGTGGTGATTCCGGCGACGATCGCGACTCCGGCCTCCGGGGCGGACGCAACGACGATCTCATCAGCCATCGCGCTCACGCTTTCCGAGGGCGGAGGCTTTTCCTGCCCGAACAGGCGAGCTTCATGCGCGTTCACGTTATCCACGGGCCGAACCTCAATCTGTTGGGGATCCGCGATCCCGCCATCTACGGTACGCTCACGCTCGACGAGCTCAACGCGCGCATCGCCGATCTTGCAGCCGAGCTGAAGGTCGAGGTGGAGTTCTTTCAGTTCAATAGCGAGGGCGCGCTCATCGATTGCATTCATGCGAGCCGCGAACGCGCGCAGGGATTGATCGTAAACGCCGGGGCGTACGCGCATTCGTCGATTGCAATTGCGGATGCGATTACGTCGGTCGGCCTCCCCGCGGTGGAGGCGCATCTCTCGAACATCTACGCGCGCGAAGCGTACCGCAGGATCAGCGTCATCGCACCCGTCTGCATCGGTTCGGTCGTCGGCCTTGGCCCGAACGCGTACCTGCTGGCGCTCCGCGGCCTCGTCGCCCACTTGTACCCCTAAAGACGTGTCACCCTGAGGAGCGACCGAAGGTCGCGTCTCGAAGGGCTGTCGAAGGGTGGCGGCCGCCGGGACGTAGCTCAGCTTGGTAGAGCACCTGACTGGGGGTCAGGGGGTCGCAGGTTCAAATCCTGTCGTTCCGACCATTTGAAAAGCCTGTAACCCGGGCTTTTTTCTTTGTTCTCCACGGGCCGATTTTAGACCGTGGGAGCCTATTGTGTTCGAACGGTGCGCCCGCAATCGTGGTCTATCATCTGATCGGGGAAGCGATCCGCCCAGCGTTAGCGGCGGAGCCCGCCCGCGCCTAGGAAGTAAGCGCCTTCATCGAACGTCTCCATGCCCGGCAAGGGGGCCCACC
>JAFAIW010000063.1 GCA_019236495.1 Vulcanimicrobiota bacterium
GCTCGAGTAGTCGAATTCAATTCCTTGGCCGATCCGAATTGGGCCGCTTCCGACCACGACCACCGCCTCCTTCGCGGGCGGCCGCATCTCGTCGGTCTCCTCGTAGGAGAGATAGTAATACGGCGAGCGCGCGGGGAACTCGGCGGCCGCGGTGTCGACCATACGAAATGCATTTTCGCCGGCGGCGCTGGCCGGGGCGCGGCCGCACAACTGTGCGAGACTCAGCGTCGAGTAACCACATTCGCGCGCGTATTCGACGTCTTCTTCTCGCGCGTGCTCCCGCAATCGCCGCTCGAGCTCGACGAGTTCCTGAAGTTCGTAGAGCCAGAACGGATCGATTGCCGATAACTCCGCGACGCGCGTTGTCGAAACGCCGCGCCGGAACGCTTCCGCGACGGCGAAGAGGCGCTCGTGATTCGGACGCGCGATCACCTCGTCGAGCTCGGCATCGCTCCATTCACCAAAGCCGTCGCCGGTGAGCGTTTCGCGCTTTAAATCGAGGCCGCGGATGGCCTTCATGAGCGCGGCCGCGAACGTGCGGCCGATACCCATCGCCTCGCCGGTGGATTTCATTTGCGTTCCGAGCAGCGTGTCCGCCAGCGGAAACTTGTCGAATGGCCACCGCGGGATCTTACAGACGACGTAGTCGAGTGTCGGTTCGTAGGCGGCCTTCGTCACGCCCGTCACCGGATTGGGAATTTGGTCGAGGGTCTGTCCTAGGGCGATTTTCGTCGAGATCTTGGCGATCGGGTAGCCCGTGGCTTTCGAGGCGAGCGCCGAGCTGCGCGAAACGCGCGGGTTCACCTCGATGATCCGATATTCCGCACGCTCGGGATGCAAGGCAAATTGTATGTTGCATCCACCTTGCACGTTGAGCGCGCGAATGACGTTCAAGCTCGAACTGCGAAGCATTTGGTATTCGAGATCCGAAAGCGTTTGTGACGGTGCAACGACGATGGAGTCGCCCGTGTGCACGCCGACCGGATCGAGGTTCTCCATATTGCAGACGACGATGCAGTTATTCGCGCCGTCACGCAGCACTTCGTACTCGATCTCTTTCCACCCGAGGAGCGAGCTTTCCAAGAGCACTTGATGAATGAGGCTGGCGGCGAGTCCCGCTTGAAGCGTCTCGCGTAGCTGCGCTTCGTTGTACACGATGCCGCCGCCGGTTCCACCGAGCGTGTATGCGGGGCGCACGACCAGCGGGTACGCATGCGTCTCTGCGAACGCAAGGCCGTCGTCGATGCACGTAACGATGGCCGACTCCGGCACGGGCTCGCCGATCTCGAGCATCTTTTCTTTGAAACGCTCGCGATCTTCGGCGAGCTTGATCGTCTCGACCGGCGTGCCGAGCAATTCGATGCCGTATCGCGCGAGCACGCCCGCTTCGTGGAGTTCGACCGCCAAATTGAGGCCCGTCTGACCCCCGAGCGTGGGCAAGAGTGCGTCGGGCCGTTCGACGGCGATGATCGTTTCGAGCGACGTTACCGTCAGCGGTTCGAGGTAAACGGCATCGGCGACTTCGGGATCGGTCATGATCGTCGCCGGATTCGAGTTGACGAGGACGACGCGGTGCCCTTCCTCGCGCAAGGCACGGCACGCTTGAACGCCTGCGTAATCGAACTCGGCCGCCTGACCGATAACGATCGGTCCCGAACCAATGACGAGCACGCTGCGTTGGGGCATCCTGGAATGCCTGGGTTAGGCGCGCTCGCCCGTCCTCCTCGCTCCTATGGCGAAAGCCGGCGGCGGGTCCAACGCGCGCCGTCCCGGACGAATTCGATTCGGTCGTGCATGCGGTTCTCGCGGCCTTGCCAAAACTCGATGCGTTCCGGGCGAATGAGGTAGCCGCCCCATGAATGCGGCCGCGGTACATCCTCGCCCGCGAAGCGGGTTTCGTAGTCGGCGACGCGCTGCTCGAGAACGTCGCGCGATTGAAGCGGTTCGGATTGCTCGGAAGCCCAAGCGGAGATCTGATGGCCGCGCGGGCGACCCGCAAAGTAGTCGTCCGATTCAGACTCGTCGATTTGTTCTGCCGTTCCCTCGACGCGAATTTGACGCTCCAGCTCGGGCCAATAGAAAAGTGCGGCAACGCGAGGATTCACTCCGATGTCGCGGCCTTTGCGACTCTGGTAACTGGTGTAGAAAACCAGGCCGCGCTCGTCGCACCCGCGCATCAGAACGACGCGACTCGACGGCCGGCCGTCCGCTGAAACGGTAGATAACGACATGGCGTACGGCTCGACGATTGCCGCGTCGAGTGCGTGTTGCATCCAGATGCCGATCTGCCGGACTGGATCGTCGGCGAGGTCCTCTTCCGAAAGTCGCGCGCGCAGATACGAACGCCGCGCCGCTTCCGATTCGTTCACGGAAAGCGCCCCGCGCCCAGCGCGGCGAGGACCGCTCCCAATACCAAAACTCCGCCCGCACACGCGGTCGCGAGTGACGCATCGACGGGCCGCAATTCCATCACCGTGGTGCGCCCCAGTCGTCCGAGCGCATCGCGGAGCGCCACCGCGTCGGCCGCTTTCGCGTAGGCGCCGCCGCTCGAATCGGCAATGGAGCGAAGCGCATCTTCGTCGAGGCCGGCCTCCTCGCTCGTTCCGGGAATCAGCGTGCCGCTATCGTTCGTGCCGATTCCGATCGTATACACCGGGACGTGGTGCGCTCCGAGAAACTTCGCGACCTCCAACGGGTCCACGCCGCGGTTGTTCTCGCCGTCGGTGATCAACACGACGACGCGTCGTCCGCGGTTCGGAAGTTGCTGCGCGGCGAGTGCGAGCGCATCTCCGATCGCCGTCGCGCCGTTCGGATCGGGAATGCGTTCGATGGCGTCGGAAACGGCCTGCGCGTCGGCCGTAAGCGGCTGCACGAGTTCGGCATTCGTCGAGAACGCGATGATGCCGACCCGCGTCCCGGCGGGCACCGCCTTCGCGAAGGCGCGCGCCGCTGCTTTGGAGGCGGCGCTGCGCGATGGGCTGACGTCTTGCGAGGCCATCGAGCCGGACGTGTCGACGCACAACATCGCGTAGCCGTCTTTTGCGGGCAAGCGTAGCGCGACGTGTGGGCGCGCGAGCGACGCACCGAGCGCAAACGCGCCGGCGACGAGCGCCGCACCGAGGATGCGCCAGGGAACGCGGGCGCTCCCGATCGCACCGCGCATGAACGCGAGATCGGAGTAGAGGAGCGCTTCCGCAGCTTCGCGTCTCAGGAAAAAACGCAGCAGCAATCCCACCCCGAGCGCGAACGCCGCGGCGGCGAGGAGCCACCAAGGTTCCGCGAAGTTCATCGCAATCCGAAGGCGCGCGACAAGGCGCGCGCTCCGTCGGCTTCATCGAGTCCCTCGCATCTCCAGCCGGCCGCGTGAAAACGGTGCATCGTTGCGGCGGCACGTTCTCGCGCCGCCCGTTGGAATCGGCGGCGAGCGCGCGGGCTGAAGAAAAATCGCTCCGTGCGCCCGGTTTCGGCATCCCGCATCGTGACGAAGCCGCGCAGCGGCAGATCCGCCTCCCACGGATCTTGCGCGACCAGCGCGGTACAGTCGAGTCGCGTGCCGAGCGCCGTCAGCAGCGCGCGATGTGCATCCGTGCAATCGAGAAAGTCGCTGATCACAAGCAAAGCCGTTCCGCGCGGAAGCACCGCGCTCGCGAGGGCGAGCGCTTCGGGAACATTGGTGGGCGTTCGGCTCGGCGCGTTTGCGCAAACGAGCGCGCTGCGTTCGCCGCGCATTCCGGGCGGCGCCACGAGACCGTCGCCGGTAACGCGTACGCAGCGATCGTCGGAGGCGGCTATCTGAAACCAACCCGCAAGAGCCTGATGCGCCGCTTCGCCCAGCGGACGTTTACGCCCGACCCGCATTGAGCCGGAATCGTCGAGAATACCCGCCAGCGTCAGGGCGACGTCTTCCAACACCACGCGCGTCTGCAGCGCCCCGGCGCGCGCGGTTGCGGCCCAATCGATGCGGCGCGGATCGTCCCCCGCCACATATTCGCGCAGCTCCGCAAACTCGAGACCGTCGCCGCGAAATATCGTGGGCGATCCGGCGCCAAGGTTGCGCGGACGATTCCGGCCGCGCAGAAGTGCGGCCCGAAGCGCCTCCCTCACGGTGCGGGAACTTTCGTCACCAAACTGCCGATGAAGGCGTCGGTATCGACCCCGTCCGTGACCACGCGATAATTGAAGGCGATGCGATGCCGTAAGACCAACGGCGCGATGGCGCGGACGTCGTCGGGTAGCGCGAACTTGCGTCCTTCGATTAGGGCCTTCGCGCGAGCGACGAAGGCCAGAGCGAGCGTGGCGCGCGGGCTTGCGCCGCGATCGACGTATTCGCTTTCGGCGCGGGTGGCTACGACCAGATCGACGATGTAGCGTTTGAGCTTATCGTCGAGATGGATCTCATGCGCTTCGCTCCGCCAGGCGCGAACGTCGTCGAGCGTCGCGGCCCCTCGAACGAATCCCGTTTCGTCGATCGCGAAGCGTTCCAGAATATGCCCCTCTTCGTCGGCGGACGGATATCCGACGTTCACCTTCAACAGAAAACGGTCCATCTGCGCGAGGGGAAGGGCATACGTGCCTTCGACGTCGAGCGGATTCATCGTGGCCATCACGATGAAGGGTTCGGGCAACGGATGCGTCTCCAAGCCGATCGTCACTTGGTGCTCTTGCATGGCTTCGAGCAAGGCGGATTGCACTTTCGCGGGCGCGCGATTGATTTCGTCCGCGAGCACGACGTTTGCAAAGACGGGTCCGAGGCTCGTGGTGAAAAGTCCGCGCGCTTGGTCGAAGATTCGGGTCCCGACGACGTCGCTCGGCAAGAGGTCGGGCGTGAACTGAATGCGTTTGAAGTCGCCGTCGAGGGCTGCGGCGAGAGCGCGACAGGCGAGCGTCTTCGCTAAGCCGGGCGGTCCTTCGAGCAACACGTGGCCGCCGGCGATCAATCCGAGAACGAGGGACTCTACGACGCCGCGCTGTCCGACGATCGTGTGCCCGAGCGCCTCGACGAGTGCGTGGGGGCGCGTTGCGACGGTCATCTCAAGTAGGCGTCGAGAGCCGCGATTGCTTCGTCGAGGGCGGATTGAAAGAACTCGTCCTGAACGAACGCGGCTTTTTCGGTAAGGCGCAGCGACGACGTCAAACCCGGGCGAAACTCCTGCGCTTTCTCGATAACGTCGCTTAGGGTCGCACCTTCATTCGCTCCGCACATCTCCCACAAGATTTCGCGAACGCACATCAGCGACGCGCGATCGCGCCGGCGCTTCATATCGCTCAGGAGACGCTCCAAAGTTTGTTCTTCCGACTCGACGCGCTCCGGTGTGCGGAACGGCTTGGCGGCATCGATGGGATCGATTTCGGGGGGAATGTCCGAGCTCATGATGATCCTCTTCAGCACCCAGATGAGAAACCACGCAATCGCGATCGCCGCGACCGCGAAGGCCGATGCGCGCAATCCCCACCAAACCGCTTGGGCGAATGAAAATGCCGGGCCAGTGGGCGTGCTTTCCGCAACCACGAGATCGAGTTCGTTGGAATAAAAACGCTTCGGCTTTCCATCTCGCGCATCGATTGCATCGAGGTAAGCGGATTCGACGTGAATCGCCCCGCTCCGGTGCGCGACGACGGTAATGTTCTCGGTATAGTTGCTACCGGCCGGACCGCTATGGATCCGGCGCTCGTCGCCGGTCAGTTCCATTGCCGATAGATTGGGCAAGACGAGCGTGTCCAGCGAGCGGACGCGCTCTTTCACGAAGATCGTTACCACGAGATGAAACGGCCGATCCGCAACCGGACGTAGCGCATCGCTCCCAAGCGTGAACGACGTCACGTGCAGGCGCGGGTAGGTTTGTGCGCCGGCCACCGCGCCGAGCAAGGCCGCCGTGGCCCCCACGGCGGCGGCAAGCCCGGCCTTCAGCGGGAGACGTGCAGGCTTTCCAGCCATTGCGCGAAGAGGTGGCGCGCGTCGAACGGACCCGGTGACGCTTCGGGATGAAATTGAACCCCCTCGACGGGCAACGTCCGATGGCGAAATCCTTCGTTCGTTTCGTCGTTGAGATTGACCATCGTCGGTTCGAGGTCGGGCGGCAGCGAATGGGCGTCGACCGCATAGCCGTGATTGTGTGCCGTGACGATCACCGTGTCGTGCACGAGATCCTTTACGGGCTGATTTCCGCCGCGATGTCCGTACGCAAGTTTGAATGTTTTCGCGCCGCATGCAAGCGCCAGCAATTGGTGTCCTAAGCACACGCCGAAAAGCGGCCGGCGGCCGACGAGCGACCGAAGCGTTTCGATCGTTTGCGGAAGATCCATCGGGTCGCCGGGGCCGGGTGAAATAACCACCGCGTCGGGGCGGTGCTCGAGAATGTCGTGGGCCGTTGCATCGTACGGCAACACCGTAACGCGTGCGCCGAGGGCGCTCAAGTCGCGGATGATATTTTTCTTCACGCCGCAATCGATGAGAACGACGTGCGGACCTCCGCCCGCGTGTCCGTCTTCGCGAAAGCCTTTCATGGCAACGGAGGGCACGAGCGCTTTCGTCGTAGCGCCGCGCGCGAACTCCGCGAGCGCAACCTCCGCGCCGGCGAGAGCTTCATCTCCGACGGCGAGGGCCGCCCAGATGGTCCCATGTTCGCGCAGCGTGATCGTGATCGATCGCGTATCCGCTTCGATGAGGGTTGGAACACGTTGTGCGTCGAGCCACGCGGGCAGCGCAAGGATTGCATCGTGATGCGACGGACGGCGCGCAATGTGCTTGATCACCGCGCCCGCCACGCATGCGCGCGGATGTTGTGCCACACGTCCGGAGATACCGTAGTTCCCAATCATCGGATATGTGAACGTCAGAATTTGTCCGGCATATGACGGGTCGGTCAGGGCCTCTTCGTATCCGGTCATGCCGGTAAAAAACACCGCTTCGCCCAGCGCCAACCCGCGATGCTCCAGGCCGAAACCGTCGAAACGCGTTCCGTCCGCCAAGAACAGTGCGGCGCGCTGACTCATGCGGCTTCCGTCAGAACGCGGCCGCCCGACATCACGAGACGCCCGTCGACGATCGTGGCGACCGCGCGCCGCGGAAACGTCATGCCGGCAAAAGGCGTGCACTTGCCTTTGGAATAGAAGGCGTGCGGATCGACGGTCCACGCCCGGTCCGCAAAAATCGTTACATCTGCCGGCGCGCCGAGCGAAAGCGCGCCGCCTTGCACGCCCAAAATCCGGGCCGGATTGGTGGAGAGCAGCTCCACGAAGCGCCGAACCGGCAAATCCGGCACGGCCAGCGCGTAAGCCCCCAGCGCCGTTTCGAATCCGCTGAACCCCACGGCCGCGGTGCGCAGGTCGGCGTCTTTTTCGGCGGCGGTGTGCGGCGCGTGGTCGGTTGCGAAGGCATCGATGCTGCCGTCGCGCACGCCCGCAAGCAACGCTTCGACGTCGCGCTCGGTGCGCAGCGGTGGATTCACTTTCGCGTGTCCATGCAGGCGCCGCACCGCCTCGTCAGTGAGCAAGAGATGGTGCGGGGTGACTTCCGCGCTGACCGTCGCACCCATAGTACGCGCCCATCGCAGAAGTTCGAGGGCCGTTCGCGTGCTGAGATGCGCGATGTGCCAGGCTTTGCGTGTTTCGCGTGCGATGAGCAAATCGCGCGCGACGATGACGTGTTCGGCCACGCTGGGACTTCCAGGCAGATGTAGCGCGCTCGAAACGCGCCCTTCGTTCATCACGGCATCGCCTTTGAGGTGCTCGTCCTCGGCGTGCGAGATGAAGCATCCCGGGACGTTCAGCGCTGCGAGGGCGGCTTCGCGCAAGACCCCGGCATCCATAATGGTGGATCCGTCATCGCTGAACGCGACTGCGCCCGCGCCCGCGAGTGCGTCGAAGTCGACCGGCATGCGTCCCGCGCGGCCTAACGTGACCGCGCCGATCGGATGAACGCGCGCAAGCGATGCGCACGCTGCTTTGCGGCCGATCTCCGCCAGCACGTCGGGCGTATCGGCTGCCGGACTCGTGTTGGGCATGCACGCCACCGCCGTAAAGCCACCGGCTGCCGCCGCCGCAACACCGCTTGCAATCGTCTCCTTTTCGGGGTTTCCGGGTTCGCGAAGATGCACGTGCATGTCGATGAAGCCCGGTGCAACGTAGCAGTTCGTGGCGTCGATCACCTCTTCTCCGGAGTGCGGTGCGAGCCGTTCGCCGAATTCCGAAACGACCGTGCCTTCGATCCGCACGTCAAGCATCGCATCGACTCCGCCCGCCGGATCGATCACGCGGCCGCCCGCGATCAACATGCATCGCTCCGTTCGTTTACCAGAAAGTCGAGCACGGCCATACGGACGAAGACGCCGTGATGTACTTGGCGGGCGTAGCGCCAGCCGGCATACTGCAAGACATCGTCGGCGAGTTCAATGCCGCGGTTGTATGGGCCGGGATGCATGACGATCGTTTCTTCTTTCAAGCGGGCCAACCGCGCGCCGTCGAGCCGATAGCCGGCGATGTAATCCTGGTCGGTGATGAGGGCAGGATCGGCAGCGAACCGCTCGCGCTGAATTCGCAGCAGCACGATCGCGTCGACGTTTTGGAGTACCGCGTCGAAGTCACGCTCTACCGCGACGCCGTCCTGTTTGAAGGACTGTGGCAGAAACACTTCCGGACCGACCAAAACCACCTGAGCGCCGAGGCTGCGCAATCCCAGAATGTTCGAATGGGCCACGCGGCTGTGGAGAATGTCGCCCACGATCGCCACGCGCCGATTCCTGAGCGAACCGAACTCCTTCAACATCGTGTAGATATCGAGGAGCGCTTGGGTGGGATGAGCGTGCGTTCCATCACCGGCGTTGACGACGTGCCCGTCAAACGCCTCGGCGACACGCCTTGGGAAGCCGGCTTCGGGGTGCCGGATCACCAAAACTGAGATGCCCATCGCAGCCAGCGTGATGGCGCTGTCTTCGATCGCCTCTCCTTTCCCCAAGCTGGAGTCTCGGGGCGAGAGTGTAATGACGTCGGCCCCAAGGCGCTGCTCCGCCAGGACGAACGACGTCACCGTGCGCGTGCTCTGCTCGAAAAACAGATTCAAGGTTGCCCGATTTTGCAGAAGCGTTCGCGGTGGAGGAGACTCTTCGAAGTACTTGGTGCGCGCGAAGATGTATTCGATCTCGGACGTCGTCAAATCGTCCAAATCGATCAAGCTACGTCTCGCCCGCAACAATCGCCACCTCGTCGCTGGACGAAGGTACCGTACCGAGATGCACCTCGACGTGCTCTCGCCGGCTACTCGGAACGAAACGTCCCACGTAGTCCGGTTGCACCGGGAGTTCGCGCAAGCCGCGATCGATCAAGACGCACAACCGAATCGCCGCCGGACGTCCGAGGTCGGTCACCGCGTCCAGTGCGGCGCGAACGGTACGCCCGGTATAGAGAACGTCGTCGACGATCACGATCGTGCGGCCGTTGACATCGGCCGGAATGGACGACTCCGGCAGATCGTGCGTGACGTCATCGTCACGATACAAATTGATGTTCAAGTATCCGAGAGGCGGCGCTTCGCCACGAATCTGCGCAATTTTCTCGGCCAAGCGGTGCGCAAGTTTCTCGCCGCCCCGCCGCAATCCAAGAATGCAGAGCGCGCGCGCGTCTTCGGGTTCGACGATCTGATGCGCCAAACGCGAAATGATCCGCTCGATTTCGGCGGCATCGATCAGAGTGCGACGCCGGGCGGCTAGCGGAACGGTCATGTCCTCTCTCCCATCTCGGTCAGCGATGCATGCACGCGAGCGAGCTCCGTTCGATACCCATCGAGTTTCTCACGCTCGCTTGCGACGACGTGCGGGTCGGCCCTTTCGACGAACCCTTTGTTTGACAACTTCCGCTCCGCGCGCTCCACCTCGCCGCGCAAGCGCTCCACGTCCTTACGCCACCGTGCTACCAGGAGCTCTTTCGGCGCCCGGGC
>JAFAIW010000208.1 GCA_019236495.1 Vulcanimicrobiota bacterium
GCGGTCCCGGCGAATCCCGACAAGTGGACGTGCACGCGAACATGCACGCAAATCCCGTGTTGTACGTGCCGCGCGGACAGCGGAAGATGTGGGAGCGCGCCTGCGGTAAGCCCTAAACCGGCGGCGCTTGCACGTTGTGGGCGAACGCTTCGAGCCGCGCCCGATCGATCGCCTTGACGCGTCCCCGGTCGAGCTCGACCGCGTGCGCGTTCTTCAAACGAAGCAACGCGCGCGCCGCCATGTCGCGCACCGTTCCGGCCGCCGCCGCGATCTGCGCTTGGGAAAGGTTCTCGACCCCCGGGAGTCCCTTCGCCATGCCGACCGAAGCCGGGGCGTATCCCAGCAAGAACTTGGCGACGCGCTGCAAGACGTGCGCGAACGCGAGATCGGCGATCGTATCGATGGAGCGACGGCGCGCCTGGGAGGCCCCTGCGAGAAATCCGAGCGCGAGCTCGGCATCGTTGCGCGCGGCGTGAATGATCGCTTCACTGGGGAGCGTCACGATCGTAGCGTCGGTGAGTGCTTCAGCCCGCGTCGTCGCGCCGCCGCCGTCGAACGTGCCGCTTTCGTTGAGGGTGTCGTGCATGAGCCGTTCGCCGAGCGTGTGCGTCTTGCCGTCGGGCGAAAGTAGCGTGTAGATCACTTTTCCGCTCTTGACGATGCCCAGATACGGCCACACTTCGCCTTCGTCGAAAATCGTCTCGCCGCTTTTGTAGCTGCGCTCGCTCATCTGTTGCGCGAGCTCGCGCATCGTCGACGCCTTCGCGGAAGAGAAGGGGGGCACGTGGCCGAGGAACTGCTCGCCCTCGGCGTTCTCGTCGATGCGTTCTAAGCGCACGGTCCAACGGCCGGACCCCAGGTTGCGCGCGTCCCACGAAAACCTTCCGGGACGAACCTGGGTCATTTCATTACGAAGCGCCCTCGGGTCGGATTCTTCGTTGATCTCGACCGCCGCGCCGACGCTGAGCTTGTCGAACGCCTCCAGGATTTGCGCGGTCTTGGTCGCGGGTGAAAGCGACCTTGCGTCGAGTGTAATCGCTGCGGGACGGGTCATGGGCATGCCTCCTCCATACGAACCTGCGACGTTTGTGGCCTGCCGCGCGCAGGCGGGCGGGGGCAGCGCGGGAAGTATGCGCGGGCACTCTTTGGTGGAGTAGTATTTTGAGCAAAAATGGGATAAGCGACAACGACGTTGTTTTCGTGAACGGCGCGCGAACGCCGTTCGGAAATCTGAGCGGCGTGCTTTCCGATTTGACGGCGACGGATCTCGCAGTTTTCGCGGCGGAGGGGGCAATCGAACGGAGCAAGATTCCGCGCGAGAAGATTGACGACGTCGTCTTCGGCAACGTCATGCAAACGAGCGCGGATGCGATCTATTTGGCGCGGCATGTCGGTCTGCGCGTCGGACTCCCGCAAACGACGCCCGCCCTCACGTTGAATCGCCTCTGCGGGAGCGGACTCCAAGCGATTCTCACGGCCGCGAACAGCTTGATGCTGGGGCAATCGACGTATGCACTCGCGGGTGGCACGGAATCGATGTCGCAGGCCCCGCACGTCGTACGCGGCGCGCGCAAGGGATTTCGGCTCGGTCAAGACGTGAAGTTCGAGGATTCATTATGGGAGGCGCTGACCGACTCGTACAACGGGTTGCCGATGGCCATCACCGCTGAAAATCTGGCGGAGCGCTATGGAATCTCGCGCGAGGCCTCCGACGAACTCGCGCTCGCAAGCCAGTCGCACGCGAGCGACGCGCAGAGCAACGGATTTTTTGCCGAAGAGATCGTGCCCGTGCGAGTTCCCGGCCCGAAAGGCACGGAAACGATGGTCGACAAAGACGAGGGGCCGCGCGCCGGCCTGCGTATGGACCAACTGGCGAAACTGCCCGCACGCTTCAGGAAAGGCGGCGTCGTCACTCCCGGCAACGCGAGCGGCATTACCGACGGCGCGGCGGCCGTCGTGCTGACGACGGTGCGCCAAGCCAAAGCCGACGGCATCCCGTGGCTCGGCCGGCTCGTCAGCGGCAGCGTCGTCGGCGTCGACCCCGACGTCATGGGGATCGGACCCGCGCTTTCGATTCCCAAAGCCCTCGCGCGCGCCGGCATCACCGAAGACGCACTGGCCGTAATGGAAATCAATGAAGCGTTTGCGCCGCAGGTGTTGGCGTGCCTGAAAGAGATGTCGTCGAAATTTGCGGACGGGAAACGCGCTCGCTTGAATCCCAACGGCGGCGCGATTTCCCTCGGGCATCCGCTCGGCGCAAGCGGGGCGCGCCTCGCGCTCACAACGCTCAACGAATTACGCCGAAGCGGCGGCGGTTACGGTGTGGCGAGCGCGTGCATCGGTGGGGGACAAGGTATTGCAGCGGTTATCGAGGTTGCATAAGCCGGGCTGGTTGACGGTCGCGCGCGTGTGGGACGCGTTGGCCGTCGCCGTGCTCGTCGCCGCCGCGTGGAAGGTGTTCGTAGCTCCGCGCGTCTTGCACGCGAGCGATGCGCAGACCGCGCCGCGCGTCGTTCTCGCGACGCTCGCCGGCCCGCAGTTTTCGCTGGCAAAGGAGCGCGGTCGCGTGGTGTTTCTGGATTTCTTCGCGAGCTGGTGCGAGCCGTGCAAAGCGTCGCTGCCGCTCGTCGAACGCTACGCGCAGATGCACCCTCAGGCGATCGTGATCCCGGTCGACGTCGGCGAGCCGCGCGCTATCGCCGCGCCGTTCGCGCGGGCGTTTCATCTCAAAGGGGTTGCGCTGGATCCCGAGATGCTCGCCGCACATTGGTTCGGTATCGACGGATTCCCGACGATGGTCGTCATCGATCCGCAAGGGCGCATTCGCGCCACTTGGCCCGGTCTCAACCCTGCGATTGCGTTCAACATGGCACGCGCCGAAAGTAGCGTGCGTTGAAAGGCGCTTCGTTCTAAGCTCCGCGCCCCCCACTTCGTGGGACCCCCAGACCCGATGCGCTACGTCCGGCGATGCAAGGTTGCATCATTTGCCTCTCCAGTTCGGTTTGCGTTTTTCGAGAAACGCGCCGGTGCCTTCACGGAAATCCTCGGTGTCGACGAGCGTTCCGAAGTTGAGCGCTTCGAGCGCGAGCGCCTCGGGCAACGACGCGTTGGCGCCTTCGTCGATTGCGCGCTTGCACGCTTCGATCGCAAGCGGTGCTTTGCCGGCGATGGACTTTGCGATGCGCAGCGCTTCGTTCATCAGCTCGCTTTGCGGCACGACTTTTTGCACGAGCCCGATTCGCAGCGCTTCGGCGGCGTCGATCGTTTCGCCGGTGAGGCAAAGGTACATCGCCATTCCGCGGCCGAGCAATCGTGCCGTGCGCTGAGAGCCGCCGTAGCCCGGGATCAGTCCGAGGTTGACTTCGGGTTGGCCGAATTTGGCATTGTCCGATGCGATGCGAATGTCCATCGCCATCGCAATTTCGCATCCGCCGCCAAGCGCGAAACCGTTGACGGCTGCGATGACGGGTTTTCGCATCCGCTCCATCGCGAGCGTCAACGATTGTCCGGTGCGTGCCTTGCGCGCTCCCTCGACCGCATTCTGCAGCGCGTTCAATTCGGCGATGTCCGCGCCGGCCGCAAACGCCTTTTCGCCGGCGCCGGTGACGACGATCGCGCGCACGTCGGGATCCTCATCGAATTCCCGGAGCGCGGCGCCCAGCTCTTGGAGCAGGCGTTCGTTGAGAGCGTTCAAGACCTTCGGACGGTTGAGCGTGACGATCGCCACACCGTCCGCCGCTTTCTCGGCAAGAATTTCTTCGAACGCCGTCGCGCTATGTGCCGTAGTCATAGAAGCCCTTTCCGGACTTTCGCCCGTAGTGCCCGGCGAGCACCATCCGTTTGAGCAGAGTGGGCGGCGCCATCATCGGATCTTTGAATTCGTCGAACATGATTTGCGCGATGTAGTACGTCGTGTCGAGACCCACGAAATCCAAGAGCTCCAGCGGACCCATCGGATACCCGCACCCAAGCTTCATGCCCTTGTCGATGTCTTCGCGCGAGGCGAGCCCGTCTTCGAAGACGCGGATCGCATAAAGCAGATACGGTACGAGCAGGCGATTGACGATAAAGCCCGGCGTATCTTTGGCGAGCACGGGATCTTTCCCGAGACGGCGCGCGAACGCGAAGAGGGTCTCAACCGTCTGCTCGGACGTGGCGATCGTCTTGACCACTTCGACGAGCTTCATGATCGGGACGGGATTGAAGAAGTGCAGTCCGGCAACCCGATCCGCACGCTTGGTTGCCGCTGCCATTTCGATCACGCACAAGCTCGACGTGTTCGAGCAGATAATGGCGTGGCCGGCCAAAAGACCATCCAGTGATTTGAAGAGTTCGATTTTGGCGGGCATGTTCTCGACGATCGCCTCGATCACGACGTCGCAGTCCTTAAGCTCCTTAAGGTCGGTCGTCGCGCGAATGCGTTGGATCGTCGCATCCCGTTCGGCCGGCGACATTTTTTGTTTTTCCACAAACTTATCGAGCGATTTCTGAATCGTCGACATGCCTTTTTTGAGCGGCGCGTCGGCAATTTCAAAGAGCGTGACGTCGAACCCCGCGCTCGCGCAGGTTTGGGCGATGCCGTTGCCCATGAGTCCGGCGCCGCAGACGCCGACTCGCCGAATGTCAGCCAAGGGACCTTCCTTCTAAGTACTGTGCGATGCCGCGAGGCGGCCGCCGGAGCATTAGTGCATCGGCTTGCCGCCACCTTCGGCTGTGCTATACTTTGAGAAATTCACGGTCTCGCTCGCACCAGGAGGATTCGCGTAGTGCGCACTGCTTACCACGAAGCGCTCGATGCAACCCGGCTCGATGTCGTTCGGCTCGGAGCGTTGGCGGCGGATTCGATTCGCGTCGCGGTCGAGGCGCTCGAGCGGAAAGATGCAGCGACGGGTGCGCGCGTGGTAGCGGGTGACGACGCCGTCGATGACCTGCGCCGCCGCGTCGAGCACGCTTGCATCGAACTGATTTGGAAGCAGCAACCCGTCGCAGGTGAGCTGCGAGCGATCGCGGCCATGTTGGAAATCGCTACCGACTTGGAGCGCGTCGGCGACTATGCGGTCGACATCGCCAAGAACGCCATCAAGTTGGCCGACGTTCCGTTGCGCCCGGCGAGCGTGGAGATCGATCGCATCGGCAGCGTCGCGCATGCGATGCTGCTCGACGCAATGAAAGCGTACACCGACGAGGATGCGCAGCTCGCGGAACAAGTGATCGAAAACGACGACGAGGTAGACAAGCTCTACAAGCGTGGCGTCAAGGCATTGCAGCAGGAGATGCAAGCCGATCCTGCCCTCGTACGCGCCGGAACGCGCATGCTGTTCGTCCTTGCGGCCTTAGAGCGCGTCGGCGATCGCGCACAGAATATCGCGTGGCACACGAAAGATATGATCGGAGCTTGATCCAAAGCCCGCCGCTTCCGCGCGAAGAATTCTCCGTCAACGAAAACCTCACGTATTTCAACCACGCCGCCGTCGGCATTTTGCCGCGACGCAGCGTAACGGCCTTGACCGAATTTCTCACGCAACATGCCGAGCATGGCGTGCTGGGAACATGGCGCTACGAAGCGCAGCTGCCGAAGTATCGCGAGGCGATCGCCCGATTCATTGGAGCAACCGCCAGTGAAATCGCGCTCCTGCGCAATACCGGCGATGGAGCGAACGCGATCGCGCAAGGCTTGGACTGGCGCAAAGGCGACGAAATCCTGATCAACGATCACGAATTTCCCGCGAACGCGTATCCCTGGCTTGCGACGCGTGCCGCCGGAGTGAACGTCCGCTTCGTGCGAAACCCGGGTGAACGGATGACGCCCGACGTCCTCCGCCGGCACATGTCGCCGCGGACGCGCCTCGTGAGTATTTCATGGGTGATGTTCGACGATGGGTATCGTCACGATCTCGCCGCACTGGCCGAGGTCGCGCACGCGGGCGGCGCGATGTTTTGCGTCGATGCAATCCAAGGGCTTGGAGCCCTTCAATTCGACGTAGCGCGTTTCGGCGTCGATGCGGCGTACGCGGGAGGCGCAAAATGGCTGATGTCGCTGCAAGGGGTGAGCTTTCTCTACGTCCGCGCCGGCTTGATCGATCGGCTACGCCTGGCCGCGCCAGGGTGGCGATCCGCGCGCGACATTTGGAATTTCTTGGATTACGATCAGGGTTACGCCCCCGACGCAACGCGCTTTGAAGGCGGAACGGCAAATATTCTCGGGGCGCTCTCGCTCGATCGAGCCATCGATCTTCTCGCAAGCGTTGCGCCGGACGAGCTCGAAGGGCACGTCCTTTCGTTGACCGATCGTCTGTGTGAGAAACTCGAGCGGATCGGTGCGACGATCCATTCGGACCGCGGGCCGTGCGTCTCCTCGGCGATCGTGCTTTTTTCGATTCCGAATCGCGATTCGGTCGCGCTCGGACGCGAGCTGCAACGTCGCGGCTTCGTGACGACCTATCGCGAAAATGGAGTGCGCGTTGCGCCGCACGGTTACAACACGGCGGAGGAGATCGATGCATTCGCGGTTGCGGTAGAAGAAGCCGCCGGAACGCTCGTGTCGAAATAACGCCTCGATGCTTTCCTATTTCCTGACGCTCGCGCTATCGCCATCGCTTCCGCAAGAAGGCACGTACCGCTATAAAGCGCTGGCGGGCAATGCGACCGTGGCGACGGCGCAAGTAACGATCAAGCACACCGCGACGGGTCTGGCGCTGAGCGAATTCGGCACGCTGATTTCGGAAGGCGGCAACGTCGACTACTCGAGCACCTTGACGCTTCCGCCGTCGCTCGTGGTGTCGAGCTATACGGCAAAATACAAACAGCGTGAAGAGGTCGAAGCCGCAGCGGTCGACATCACGGACGCTTCCGCGTCGATGACGATCAATCGCACCGTGACGGTCGTCTCGCTGGAACCGGGAACGAAGGCGTACGTCGTCCTCGATTCCGGCCCCGTTTCGGGCTACTTCGTCTTGCCAGCTGAAGTACGCGCCCTCGCGAACGCAAATCTGACGGCCATCTCACCCTTGGCCGGCAACACGCAGTCGCTGCTTCCAATAACGGGCGACGACGCGACGCGGCCCGCGACGGTGCCGGCCGGCGACGCGCATCTCGCAATCGGCGGCCAGGTGCCGTTCGTGCTCTGGTACGACCCTGTCACCGGCGTGCTCGACGAAGTCGACGTTCCCGGCCGCGGCGTCGTTGTCTCTCGCGTTAAGTGACGAGCGCAAAAAGTCTGACAGCCGGAATGTTTCAGCGCCCCTCGGGGAGAGTTTGGCTTGCCGATCAGGTGTCGGCGCCACGCGTAGGGGCCCCACGCAGTGGGGGGCGCCCTTCGACTACGCTCAGGACGAGCTCCGGCTAGGCCGAAGCGCCTTTAAAACAAGTGTC
>JAFAIW010000010.1 GCA_019236495.1 Vulcanimicrobiota bacterium
GATTGCGATCGACCTCGCAATCCAAATCGGACTCACGGTAGCGCTGTTTTGGACGGCGATAGGTCTTTCGGCGAATGCAGTAGCGTTCGACGTGCCGCGCTGGTCGCGATCCGCCGCGATCGCGGCCGTCGCGTTCGTTCTGTTCGCGATTTATTTCGGGTATTTCATTCTCTTCGAAGCGTTCTGGAACGGTCAGACTCCGGGAAAACGTCTGCTCGGGATTCGCGTCGTTCGCGACCGCGGTATGCCTTTGGATCTCACGAGCTCGTTCGTTCGCAATGTCGTTCGCACCGTGGAATTTTCGCTAGGCTTTTACGCGATCGCCGCGGTCAGCACGCTGCTCTCTTCGGAGAACAAGCGGCTGGGAGACTACGCCGCCGGTACGATTGTCGTCCGGGATGCCCGGTCGGAGGCACCGCGCTACGCCGCGGAACGGGCCGAGGACGCGTGGATCGATTCGGAGAGTCGTGCGTTGATCGAACGTTTCCTCGCGCGTCGCGATGCGCTGAGCTCCGATCGGCGTGCCACGATTGCGGCCGAACTGGCGTCGCGCGTGCGCCCGCATGTGGCTTCCGACGTTGCGGCGCTCGACGACGAAGCGTTGCTTGAGCGCGTGACCTAAACGCCTAGCGTTCCACCAAGACGGCGTCGCCGAGCCGCACCTCGCCGGGTTCCTCCACGTCGCAATAGATTCCCATTTCGTTTCTGCGCTGTTGTGCGATCGCCCTGACGACAGCCGGGTCGCTCTTGCCGGTTTCGAGATCGTAGCTCGGCGTGACGCATCGTTCTATCGGTTTGCGCACGCGAAGCACGGTATCGCCGATACGCAGACGCGCACCCGTCAATGATGCTTCGGTGTCATCGAAGCCGTTTGCGGCAACGAAAAAATTCGGACGAAAACGCACCGGTTCCAGCGAGTATCCGACGAGCGCACTCGCTTCGGCGAGCCAGGAATCGAGGATCAGCGAGATCGGCGCGAGATCGAAATAGTGACCGTCGTCGTCGCGCACGGCCGCATCGACGCCGGAACTCGCGGCCAAACGCACGGCCTCTTCGGGCCCGCCGAGCAAATGCAGTCCGTGATGCTCTTTTCCGCGATACGGCTTCCCCTGGCGCGCGTGACCGCTCCGGACGAAGAGCGCGCGGCCGCGATCTCCGGGAATTCCCCCGCTCTCGACGCGCACCGTTTCCAACGGCCGCCCGCGCAAGCTCTTGACGGGGTACCACCAGAGATTGCAAAGGGTTCCGAGCTCGAACGCCACGTCAGGAGCGCTTGAAGCGCGCGATGACGTCGCGCGCGAAGGCGAGCGCGTCGTTCTTCGTTCTTTCGTAAAGCGCCGCGGCTTGGCCGCGCGACATATGGCGGCCGTGTTCGTAGTAGAACGTCACACCTTCTCCGACGACGATCGTACCGGCGTAGGCGATCGCTCCTTTGATCGCAATGCCTGCGACGGGAATGAAACCGGAGAGTTCGCGCGCGAGCATGCGCCATCCGAAGCCGCCGCCGACGACCGGAAGCAATCGCCAAATGCGCTGAACGTCCGGATCTTTTCCGTAGGCAGCCTCGATGTGCAAAAGGAGCATCATCTGCAAGCCCGTGATCGCGACGGTGTCGCCGGCCGACGCAAGCGCTCCCAGCACGATTCCCACCAGAGGCACGTGATCGACCACGGCGCTTGCCAGCGCAATCTTGAGGGCATTGCTCGCCGCATCGCGCGTCAGCTTGGCGGCAACCGTCTCGCGCAACGCCGGGAGATTTCTTCCGACGGCGATCTCGACGCCCGCGCAGACGTCGATCAAATGCGCGAACAACTTCCCTCGCAGTGCCTCGCGCGAGATCGCCGGCACGACGTATTCGGCCCACGTGCCCGCGGCCGGAGCGGACGCCGGGCCGCTCGGCTGCGCACTTTCATCGACCGTCACCGCGAACATCGGGAGCTTGGCATAGCGCAGCGAAGCGAGCGTCGTGGAGGGAGCGTCGCCGCGCGCGCCGAGAAAAATGATGCAGCGCGCGTCGTTCGGACTCAGATCGACCGAACGTTCGGATGTGAACGTCTCCAACGTCGCCGCCGCTTCGAGCGGAACGACGCCGTCGTCGTGTCCGGCCAGGAGCAACGCGCGAAACTCCGCGACCAGCGCCGGATCGCCGCACAGGAGAAAGCGGAAGGGCCGCTTCGTGTGCGCGCGCACCCCGCGTACGTCCAAACCCTTCCGGACGAGCCGGAAGAGCTCTCCCGCGTTGATCCCGGCGGTCACTATTCCGAGAACGTTCCCTGGAACTGGGTGCTGCCGCGTACCTCTTGAGCCGGATCGTCGGTGTAGTCGAGATACACCAAACCGAGCATGATCTCGAGGGCCTGCGCGTGCATTCCGCGCGCGTTTGCCACCTCGACGAGCGAGCGGCCCTGCTCTTGCGATTGGGCAACGACCGCGGCCGGCGTGGAGTTGGTATCGGCCGCCACGATGGTCGCTACCGCAACGTCGCCCGGCGTCAAATTGTCGTGCAGCATCGTGCTGTAGTCGAGGCCTGCGCTGTTGAACCGGATATTCAACGCATTGGTTAGCGTCGCGTACCGTTGCGCCGATGAACCGAGGCCCAACATCGTAATGCGCGATTGCAACTGCGTCGAGCGCGCCATATTCAAAAGCTGGCGCCCTTGCGATGCCGATACCGCGGATTGCGCGAGTTCCGACGCGGATTTCTGCATCGACGGCTCGAGCATGTTGTAATCTTGGATCGCGATATCGTCGAAGTAGTTCAACGAAACGTGATCGAGCTGTTTTAGGAAAAGATCGAGATCGCCGAGCGCCACGTCGATTTGTGCCAGCGACGCGCGCGAGGCGTCGACGCTGCGAATCAGCTGGCCGCTGGTCTGCGTGGAATTCGCGAGCAGAGATGGATACGACGGCAACAATGCCACGGCATCGGCCGTAAGCGGCGTTTGGGCGAGGGGCGTCTGCAGGTCGTGCAGGATGTCGCCGCTCTCTTTGAGCACCCCGTTTTCGCGGTTGCGCTCGAGGGAGCCGACGTTATTGATCACGGTTCGGTTGTAGTCGAGCGCGCTGTTCAGCGAACGGGCCATTCCTTCGAGATTGCGCAGCACGGTCTCCAGGCGCGAGCCGGGCCGCACCTGGACGCGGCTGAAATCCGGAATTTCGTATTCGACGCTCTCGAGGCGCGCTTGGATTCCCTTGAGCTCGTCGCGTGCGTTGTCGCGCCGGTTTTGGATCTCCGTTGCGGCGCGCGTCAGCTCGCTTTGCGCTTGGTCCACTTTATCGCGCAAGGCGCCGATATTCGCAGGTTGCAGCAACGTGACGCGGTGGCGCTTCATGTCTCGCAGACCGGCAATCCGCTCCATCGCAACGTTGCGTTCCTGCGGCGTACCTTTTTGGGCGACTTCCGCGAGCGTTTGCTCGCTCTTGTTGACTTGTCCCAGCGCAAGCTCGTCTTGCCCTAAATCGAGCAACGCTTGTTCGCTGTTCGGATCCTTCTTGAGGATCTGGTTGAATTCCATCTCGGAAATGTTGTAGCGGGCCGTATCGAAGTTGTGCACGGCCGATTCGAGATCGTCCTGTTCCGTGCGTTTCGTCGGATCGAGCTGCGGATATCCCATCAAGTGCCCGACGCGTTTGTCGGGCTCGGGGTGATCTTCGAGATATTTGGTGAATAGGTCGGGGTTCGTTTTGTCGAGCGTCGCGAGGTGTTCCATCATCGTCACCATCGCTTCCGGATCGTAGCCGGCGCGCGACATCAAGAGCAACCCATATTGGTCGGCCTGCAACTCGTCGACACGCGAGAGCTTCGACATGATGCCGGCTTCCGCCAAGTTCCCGAATTGATAGATGATCGGAGAGAAGAGCGACGCGATCCCCAAGAGGAGATTGACGGCCTGAGCCTTGGCGTTCATCGTCACGACGTGACGCCGCTCGATGTGGCCCGTTTCGTGCCCGAGCACGCCCGCCAGCTCATCGTCCGATTGGACGAAATCCAAAAGACCGGTGTCGACGTAGACGTAACCGCCGAGCGTCGCGAACGAGTTGACGCTCGAATCGTCGATGACTTTGATGTTGTACGGAACGTCTTTGCGGGCGGTTTGCTCCCACAGTTTGTTCGTAACCGTGCGCACCCATTGATTGAGCAGTGGGTCGGTTTCGATCACGCTGCCGGCAACGATGTCTTCGTCCGCGCTCTTGCCCATTTGAATTTCGGAGCTCGTCGAAACGGCGAGCGCGGGTGCCGGCATGGTGGCACAGAGCAGCGCTAGAGTCAGCGATGTGGGGAGGATGCGACGAAACATACTGTTCTTTCCTTAAAAACCCGCACGGGGGCGGACGTTTCACCTACGGCCAAAACGCGCGGCAGGTCCCCGACGTTACCCCGCCCTGCTGTGTATTGTATGTGGATAATCTCAACAACTTGTGAACGCCTTGTGGAGAGCGGAGGGTGAAGCGCCCGGCGACGGAAGGCGCCTCATGACGATGAGCGTGGTGCGCGGGCGGGGGAGAGGCCTCGAGTTGAACTTCGCGGAGACGCCCTTCGCGGAGGCGCTCGCCGATCTTCGAGCGCAGCTCGCAGAGCGGGGCGAGTTCTATCGCGGCTCCGCGGCGACGGTCGTCCTCGGCACGGAAGCGATTTCGGAGGAACACTTCGACGGCCTCGTGGCCTTGCTCGGCGAGTTCGACGTGCGCTTGGAGAGTCTCTCGGGGCCCGACCCGTGTGCGCCGCTGGCCGCAGCCGCCGGGTTGCCGTTCGTTCCGGTCCGGCTCGAGGCCGACGGCGACGAACTGCGTCGCCGCCGGGCGGCCCGACCGAAGCGCGAAATCTCCCTGTCGCCCTCGGCGCGGTCGCTCGCGGCCGACTTCGCCGGCGCGCGGGCGGATTTGGCGCGCCGCCGGACGGAGAAAACCACCGTGCGGCCGTTCGCCGCGCCGCCGCACGTTACGGTGCGCTTGGCCGAGCCGGCAGTCGTCACCGACGTTGCGACGCTCTATCACGTCGGCACCGTTCGCGGCGGACAGTCGCTCCATCATATTGGAAATATCGTGCTCGTCGGCGACGTCAATCCCGGCGCCGAGCTCGTCGCCAGCGGCGACATCGTGGTGTTCGGCGGCTTGCGTGGGGTCGCGCATGCCGGTGCGCAAGGCGATGACGGCGCTAAGGTCTTTGCGATCGACCTCGCGCCGACACAACTCCGCATCGCAACGACCATCGCAGCTGAAGCCGAGCCGCGCGCCGGTCCGGCGCGTCCCGAAGTCGCCTGGGTCTCCGACGGTCGCATTGCGATCGCACCCTACGACACTTTTCCGCAACTCGTCGCACGAGGGAGAACAGAGTGAGCGCGCGCAGAATCGTCGTCACGTCGGGCAAGGGCGGCGTCGGCAAAACCACGACCACGGTAAATCTCGGGGCGGCGCTGGCGAAGCGCGGTAAGTCCGTCGTGCTCGTGGATGCGGACATCGGTCTGCGCAATCTCGATCTCGTGCTCGGGCTCGAGAAGCGCATCGTGTTCGATTTGGTCGAAGTCGTGGAAGGCCGCTGCCAATTGCGCCAGGCGCTCATCAAAGACAAACGGTTCGATTCGCTGTGGATGTTGCCGGCCGCGCAGACGCGCGACAAAGACGCGATCGACGGCGCCGCAATGGCCAACGTCACGGAGCAACTCGCCGAGATGGCGGAATACGTCCTGATCGACTGTCCCGCGGGCATCGAACACGGATTTCGCAATGCCGTCGCCGGCGCGAACGAGGCGATTGTGGTAACGACACCGGAAGTCAGCGCAATTCGCGACGCCGATCGCGTGATCGGGAAACTGAGCGAGAAGCATCTTCCCGTGCGATTGATCGTCAATCGCATCCGTCCTGAAATGGTGCGCGCCGGCGAAATGCTCTCGGTCGACGACGTTTGCGAGATCCTCTCGAGCGAATTGCTGGGAATCATTCCCGACGACGAGGAGGTCATCGACACGACGAATCGCGGCGAACCCATCGTGCTCGATCCCACCAAGCGCCTTGCCGCGATGTACGACAAGATTGCCCGCAGGCTCGAGGGCGAAATCGTTCCGTTCACCAATCTCGACCAACGCAGCTTCTTCGACCGGTTCCTGACCGGTTTGCGAGCAGGATGACAGCGATGCACGTGCTTCAATCGGACGCCTCCATCACTCCCCAACCCGCACCTTCGCGTTCGCGCTCGCCGCAGCCGCGCGGACGTGCGATCGTCGTCACGTCCGGAAAGGGCGGCGTGGGCAAGACCACGACGACCGCGAATCTGGGCACCGCTCTCGCGCAGCGCGGAAGTCGCGTCGCGCTCGTCGATGCCGACGTTGGTTTGCGAAACCTCGACATCGTTCTCGGGCTCGAAAATCGCGTGCGACATCACGTGCTCGACATTCTCGAGGACCGGGTATCCATTGAAGACGCCGTCGTCGCGGACAAGTGGTCGCCGACTTTGCATTTGCTCGCCGCGGCACAAGCGCGCGAAAAAGACGACGTCGACACCGACCGGATGCGCGAACTGGTGGCGCAGTTGTGCGAGCGCTACGAATACGTGCTGATCGACTCGCCCGCCGGCATCGAGAAAGGCTTCCAAAACGCCGTCGTCGGCGCCGACGAGGCGATCGTGGTCTGCACCCCGGAAGTGTCGGCCGTGCGCGACGTCGACCGAGTCGTCGGCTTGCTCGGAAGCCGGTTTACGCCGCAGTTGATCGTCAATCGCGTGCGCCCGGCGCTCGTCAAGAAAGGCAAAATGCTCTCCGTCGAGGACGTGAATGCAATCCTGCGCCTTCCACTCCTTGGAGTGATCGCCGACGAACCCGACGTGATCGTGGCAGCGAACAAAGGCGAGCCGCTGGCGCTTCGGGCCGATTCACCGACCGGTGCGGCCTTCCGGGCGATTGCGGCGCGTCTGAGCGGAGAGGAAACGCCGGCCCCGACCGTCTCGCTCGAGCCGGACGGATTCTTTGGAAAACTGACCTCGCTCTTTGGAGGACGCCGTAGCAAATGATCGAGTTTTTACAACGCCTCTTCGGTCAGCAACGCTCGAGCGCGACCGCCAAGGAACGCTTGCGACTCGTGCTCCTCTCCGACCACCTTTCGCTGGCTCCGGATTTGATGGAAAACCTCAAACGCGAGCTCATCGACGTGATCTCGCGTCACGTCGAGGTCGACCGCACGCGCATTGAAGTTCACTTCGAACACCAGGATCGCACGATCGCGATGCTCGCGAACATTCCAATTCTCTCGGTGAAGCCGCCGCCGAGGCCGCCCGACGCACCATCGAAGCCGCGTCGCCGCCGGCGGCGTGCGGCGCCCACGAGTAATCCCGCCCCCGCGACGTAGAAGAAGCGTCGCATGGCGACGCTGACGTTCGTCTCCCGACGGCGGATTCGAGAACTCAATTGGCCGCTGCTGGTCGGCAGCATCGCTGCGACGGCGATCGGCCTTTTCGTGATCCAATCGGCCGGCTTGCATACCGCCGAAGCCCACACCGCCTACCGGAAACAAGCCGTCTACGCGGTGCTCGGCATCGGCATCATGTTCGGCTGTTCAGTCGTCGACTATCGCATTTGGAGGCGCATAGCGCCGTATTTGTACGGTTTGAATCTCGCTGCGCTGCTGGCGATTCTCGTCTTGCCCCATACTTCTCACGGCGCGCAGCGTTGGATCGCCATTGGTCCTCTGATCGTCCAACCGTCGGAACCCGCCAAACTCTTTCTGGCGATTGCGATCGCCGCGATGCTCTGCCGGAGCGACTACCGCAAGCTCACCGATATGTGGCTGCCGCTCCTCGCAACGGCGGTTCCGGCAATATTGATCCTCAAGCAACCCGACCTTGGAACGACGCTCGTGATCATGGCGATCCTCACCGCGGAGTTGTACTTCGGCTTGCGGCGCATCGAGGACTTCCTGATTTACATCGGCGGGTTGGCGGCGGCCGCAACGTACGTCGTATCGTCGCATTTCTTGAAGCCCTTTCAGAAAGCGCGTTTGCTCGTGTTTCTGAATCCCAAGATCGACCCTCAAGGCGTGGGGTATAGCCTCAATCAATCGAAGATCGCGGTTGGGAACGGCCAGTGGATCGGCCGGGGCTGGCATCAGGGGACACAAACGCAGCTGAACTTCGTGCCGGAACATGCAACCGATTTCGCCTTTACGGTTCTGGCCGAGGAGTTCGGGTTTCTCGGCGTGGTCGTGCTCCTCGCCCTTTACGTTACGATCTTGGTGGGCGGCGTTCAAGCGATGCTCGCGGCACGAGACCGGTTTTCATTCCTGCTCGCCACGGGAATCGTCGCGATGTTGTGTTTTCACATGATCGTCAACATCGGAATGACGATCGGCATCATGCCGATCACGGGAATTCCGCTGCCCTTCATTTCGTACGGCGGATCGGCGATCGTGACCGATTTTGCCGCGATCGGCATTTTGCTGAATATCTACGCGCAGAAAGACCGGCTCATCGCGCGTTCCGAAGAGTGAAATGCCGAGCTAGTATGCGGGTGGCGAATAGACGTTCAAGCTGATCGCTTGCGTCGACCCTTCGTTGCGGAATTGGTGTGGAATGCCCGCCGCGACAATGACGGCATCGCCTTCGCGTAACGTCTCGGTTTCGCTGCCGATTTCCGCCACGAGCTCGCCCTTCACGACGTAGAGCACCTGATCGCTCGGCGCGTGCTCGTTGCCCTTCTCGCCGCTTTTCTCACCGGGCGCCAATCGCATGACTGCGGTCTGGGTCTGCTTCGCGGTATTCAGCACGGCGAAGCTGTCCGTCGCGGAGTTGACGTTTTTCTTTTGCATGAAGCAAATGTACCCAGCGGCGGGCGAGGGCGCTCGCGCGGGGCGCCGAACGCCCGGGTATGTCCGATTTGCCCGAACGTCCTCGTGCTACCGGAGTGCCGTTCGTCGACATCGCGGTCGCGGTCGCCGCGGTTTGTATTTCGGTGGCGTCGCTCTGGGTAGCGTTGCGCGCGGACCGCACGCAGGAGCGGCTCCTCGCGGCGAGCGTCTGGCCGGTGCTGGTTTTCGATACGAGCGACTTCGTCGAGCGAACGCACGTCATCAATCTCGACGTTACCAACGCGGGCGTGGGTCCGGCGAAGATCCGCTGGTTCGATCTGTACTACCGCGGAAAAGCTTTGGCAAACGATGCGGCGCTCCTCGATGCCTGCTGTGAACGCGGCGGAAAGCTTCACGGCCTGCGACGCGTTCTGTATTCGGAATACATGCGATACCGCGTCATGGTGCCGCACGAAACGCTGCACTTCATGTCGGTCCCGCAAGACGCGCGGAACGGGCGCGAATGGGCGACGCTCGATCGCGAGCGCGAAAACGTCTACGTCCGAGCGTGCTATTGCTCCGTGTTGGACGACTGCTGGCTGCTGGATTCGCGCCGGCCCGAGCCTCGCACGGTCGAGGTTTGCCCGGCGCCCGATCTGCCGCTCTATCAAGGCTGAAAAAGAAAAGGGACCGGTGAGCCGACGGTCCCTTTCCACCTGCCGTAAGGAGGGCGTTTGCGTTAGCGACGAGCCTGAGCCGGCACGACGATGGCGCTGAGGACGGGCAACGCCCGATTGGTGCGTGCCCAGAGTGGGATCCACGTCCAGCTGCGGATTTTAGAGATGAAGTGACGACGTTTCATGGTTGATGCAGTCCTCAGTCGAGCGAGCCGGTGTACCCTTACAACCCAATGGTACCAAGCGGTGCCGGGACCGGCATGAGAGGCGCGTTGCCGCAGCGTTAAGAGAGTGTAGCTCTAGCGTATGCTTGTGCTCGGTGTGTCACCCTGACGTGCGAGCGCGGAGCGCGCGAGCCTCGAAGGGTCCGCGCCGTTTCCAAGACGAGACGTCTCAGCGCCCCTCGGGAAGAGTTTTGTTCGTCGACCAGGCGTCGGCGCCACGCGATGGGGGGCCCCACGGAGTGGGGGGCGCGGAGGCTAGGCCGGAGCGCCCTTAAAAACAGGCGTCTCCCTGGAGCAAACCTGCGTTAGCGCTCCGTCTACCGCGCGCAAACCACCGCGTCGCAAGCAAAAGGACCGCGATATCAACGGTCCTTTTCGAGATGCGGCCTGCGTAACGGGCAAGCGCCGCACCGCTTGCTCGCACCTTCATCGTAACAAACGCCACCTTTGCACGAAAGCGAAAGTGTTGCGGTGCGGTTAAGCGATGGTATCCTGCGCGTTCGCAAAATGTTTTCTTTTTGGAAGTACCGAGAAGGGGCCGTGTGCGGACGGCCCCCCCTCTGGTACACCGCGACTTTGCAGGCCGCAGTTTCTCATCCGAGGTGGTCGTAGTTGCGATCTCGCTGCGACGTCGTGTCGACGAGACGGCGAATCGCAGCGACCAACTCGTGTCGCGGTGTAGCTTTCGAGAAAACGCCGTTCGCGCCGGTTCTTCCGAATGCGGCGTGATGGTCGGGATCCTCATCGTACGTGTAAATCATCAGCAACGCGTCCGGTAAAAGCGTTCGGAGCATGCGAATCGTTTCGGCCGGGCTGCCTTGCGCGAAATCGAGGTCGGCGAAAACGACCTTCGGACGCGCTTCGAGCAAGCTGCGGAAGTCTACCGACGAAGCGAATTCCGCAATCTCGAGCCCGGCCTCCAAGAGCACCTCGGACACAGCCGGAATGAAGATGCGTTGCGGTTCAATCACGTAGGATTGCACGGACGTCCACCGACTTCGAAACGCTCGATCGAGGTTGATCTGCATCGGTCATGCGTTGATCATGAGATTGTCCGCAGTTTCTTCCGAGGGGGCGCCGCTCAGATAGTAACCGGCATCGTAGTCGGAACGCTCGGGTTCGACGCGGTTGAGAACGAACCCGAGAATATTCTTGACCCCGACCTGTTCCAGACGGCGAACCGCGCGGTGCGCGAGGCGTCCGTCCGTAGAGCCGGCAGCCACCACGAGCACGGTGCCGTCGGCCTTGCGGCTGATGACCGCAGAGTCGAGGTTGACGCTGCACGCGGCGTTGTCGAAGATGACGTACTTGTACTGCTCGAGGGCCTGATCGATGAGTTGATCCATGCGCATCGATTCGAGCAACTTGATCGGATTGGGCGTGGATCTTCCGCTCGGCAAGACGTCGAGTCCGCCGTATCTCGTCGTGAGAACCGTATCGCGAACGTTCTTCCGGCCGACCAATATGTCCGAAAGCCCGATTTCGTTCGACACGCCGAGTTTTGTGTGCAGCGTCGGCCGGCGTAAGTCGGCGTCGATCAGCAGAACGCGAGGTTCGAGCTCGGCGAGCGCGATGGCAGTGTTGAGGGCGATCGTGGATTTTCCGTCACCTTGGCTCGGGCTCGTTATCGAAATCGTGCGCAGCGGCGTGTCGGACGAATACCGCAGCGAGGTAACAAGCTGCAAGAACGACTCGATTGCGAGCGAGCGCACCCAAGGGAGCGCCGGCGTCCCGTCTTTCAATTTCACAAGCGGAATCGTACCGAGATTCGGAAGCGAAAGCCGCTGCTCGGCTTCGCTTTCCGTCTTGATGCTGTTGTCGAAGTAGTCGACCAAGAGCGCGCCGCCGAGGGCTAGAATCGTTCCGAGGAACACTGCGATGACGGTGTTCATCAACAGATTCGGCGACACCGCTGCCGACTGTGCGCTGGCAGGCTGCGTGATTGTTACATCACTCAGAGCCGTCGTTTTCGCAACTTCCGCATCGTCGTATTTTTGTTGCAGCGCCGCAAGGACGTCTTGCGCGGATTTGGCGTTACGCTGCAGATCCGCGAGCTGGTTCTCCTGAGCGGGTAATGCGGCCAGCGTCGGATTCAGGGCCTTTTCCTGATTTTTCAGGGCGGCAATTTGCGCCGTGTCGGCGGACTCTTGGGATTGAAGCTGCGTGGCTTGTTGCTCGAGTTGCTGATATTCCGGATTCGGAACCGTGTTCGTGCTGGAAACGATCGTCGGAGGAGTGGATGCTATTTCGCGCTTCAGTTGAGCTTGCTGATTTTCGAGCGCGATGACCGCCGGATGTTGCTCCGTATATTGCCGCCGGGCGGTGTCGAGTTGCACGTTGACCTGCGAGAGCTGCTGTTGCAGCTGCGCTACGACCGGATTCGGCGCGACGCTGGTACCGCCGTTGATCGTTTGCGAGACGCCGCTCATTTGGCCTCGGACGGAGCCGAGTTGAGCCGCCGACTGCTCGTGATCGACTTGGGCCTTGCTGACTTGCGCGTCGAGCGATGCCAATTCGGTGATCGTATTTTGGGTTTGCTGGCTGATGTCCGCGATATGATTCGCAGCTTCAAACCGTGCAAGCGCCGCGGCGGCGTCACGTTCGCGCGCCTCGGCTTCGGGAATTTGCTGCTGCAAGAACTTGATCGCCGAACTGGCTTGCGCGGCCACGAGCTCGCGCTGCCGGTCGATGATGACCTTCCCGAAATCGTTCGCAATGGCGGCCGAGACGTCGGGCGACGACCACGTCACGCCGAGCGTCAGGATCGACGTGTTGGTGACCGGCTTGACGGTGGTGTTTTTCAGAAGCTGACCGGGTGAGGCGTGCAAGTTCAAGTCCGCAATCACGCGCTGCGCGACCGGCGTCTCTTGAAAGAGCTCTGCATACGTCTCTGCGGATTGGACGCCGCT
>JAFAIW010000034.1 GCA_019236495.1 Vulcanimicrobiota bacterium
ATGGCTTCGTCCGGTTCAAGATGCGCAGCGCATGCGGGAAACGCATCGGCAACTCGTACATGTAGCGCTGGAACGTCGTGGGATTATAGACGACCAGGTAGATGAAGTTCGGATCGATCCGGCCCTGACGCACGAGATTTCCTAAGACCGGATTGGAAAGCGGCGTGAGCTGCGCTTGCAAGAGCAATGCCGAGCCGGTGGTCGCCGTTGCGTTCGCGTCGCTCGTTCCCACCGTGTTCCCCAGCTCTTCACCGAGCGCTACCGACGTTAAGCCGGCGCGACGCAGCGCTACGAGAAATTGCTCTTCATTATAACCGTAGGAGCGCGCGAGCGCGTCAAAATCGCTCCAGTCCATCGTGATCTCGACGCGTTTGCTGACATGCTCTTTTTGATAGCGAACGACCGCGACATACAGACTCGCGAGCAACGCGACGCCCAACACAACCATGAGCAGGCGGCGATAGGCGCCCTGGAATGCGCTCATATGCGAACCCTTCGCGAAAGCCGCCCTCCAGAATCCTTTTTGGGTCAAAAAACACCCGTGGATGAACCTGTGGATACTGGGGTCAAAATGCGGTTATTACGCAGAAAAATGGCCGCGAATAAGCTGTGGAATCGCCTGTGAATAAACAGGAAAGCCCGCGGTATTGCAGCGGGCTCTCACTGCCGTCGCGTAGCACATTGCTGCGCTACCGGGTGTGGGCGACGTCTTGACCTTTTGCTGACCGGCGCGCCCACGTCGCCAGGCCTGCGTCATTCTATAACCCTCGACCACCCCCTCGCTAGGGGTTAACTCAAGTTTTACCGCTAGGCGTGACCTGCGTCGCACCCGCAGGGTGAGCTACGACAACAAAAACGATTTGGAGTTCCGACAACTTCGATCTATTTCGTTCGCGATATGTTCGCGCACGCGATACATCGATGGTTTTGTAACGATCCAAGCGCGTTGCGCAATCAGCAATCATCCGACCCGGAGCGGCGCTGCCGGCGAGGTGGGCGAGCCGGCCCTTAATGTCATTGTTTGACAGGGGGGCCCCCCTGTGGTACAACCTTTGGCCATGACTCTCTCCATGTCGATGCCTATGACGATTTCGATTACGACTTGTCTTTTTGACGAGGCGGCAGAGATCAGCATACGCTGACGACGGGAGACGAAAGAAACCGTGCCGCCTCGCAAAGACGAGGCGGTTTTGTTTTGTGGGGTAGGGACGTTGCTCGCTGCTAAACCGAAAGAACTTCAGACTCTCGGCCTCCGGTCGGTCAGCATGACGATCGGTCTGTTGGGTTGCGGCGTGGTCGGCGGCGGCGTGGCTGCACGCTTGCTCGGCACCGAGACGTTGCTCGGCGTCCCGGTTCGCGTCGGACGCGTGCTCGTGCGCGACCTGCACAAACCCCGTCAGCCGGAATCGGTCATTCCGCTCCTGACGCTCGACCCCGAAGACGTGATCGGCGACCCCGACGTGCACGTCGTGGTCGAAGCGATCGGCGGCGTGGAGCCGGCACGTACCTTCGTTGAAAAGGCGCTTCGCGCCGGCAAGCACGTCGTCACCGCGAACAAGGCGCTCGTCGGCGCTCACGGCTCCGCGCTTTCGGTTATCGCACAGCAGCATCACGCCGCGCTGCGATACGAAGCCTCGGTCGCCGGCGCGGTCCCGATCGTTCGGACGCTGGGCGAGATCTTGGCGGTTGAGGATGTGCTCGAAATCGCGGGCGTGCTTAACGGCACGTCAAACTTCATCGTACAAGCGATGCGTAATGGCGGCACCTTCGAAAACGCGCTGCGCGAAGCGCAAGAAGCCGGCTACGCCGAGATCGATCCAAGCGACGACGTCGACGGTGTCGACGCGACGCGTAAGCTCGCGGTGCTAGCACCGCTCGCATTCCGCAAGCGCATCGACCCGGACCTGATTCAACGCACCTCGCTGCGCACGGTGACGCCCGGCGATTTCAAAGCGGCACGCGACTTGGGCGCGGCTATCGTTCCGCTCGCGCTCTTGCGGCGAACGGGCGCCAAACTCGAGGCGCTCGTTTCGCCGGCGCTCGTTCCGCAAGACCATGAATTCGCGCGGCTTCAAGGCCCCGAGAATATCGTCCGTGTTGTTGGAGCCCATTCGGGCGCATTGCGGTTTTCGGGTCACGGAGCAGGGCGAAACGCAACGGCATCGGCGGTGCTAAGCGACCTAGCCGAGATCGCGCGCCGTCGCGCGCGCTGGCAAGCGCAGTCCGTCGCGCCGATCGATTTCAAGGAAGTTACGCCGCGCCCACCTCAGCTCTCACGCCGCGGCAACCTTCCGGCGTTCGAATTGTAGTATAGTCAGTGGGCATGGAACCTCGGCACTTCGATCAGCGGGACGAGGAAGTCTCGGAAGCCCCGTGGGGCGCGGA
>JAFAIW010000073.1 GCA_019236495.1 Vulcanimicrobiota bacterium
GGCCAACGCGCTTTTGAACAAACGCGTGCTGCCGACGCCCGAACGCTGCACGAAGCCGGTTCCGGTCGCGCCGGGCGCGAGGCACGTCGCGGTCACGCCCGTCCCGCGCAGTTCCTCCGCGATCGCTTCCGTGAAGGAAATCACGAAGGCTTTCGAGGCGTAATACACCGCCATGAACGGTCCCGGCAAAAACCCCGCCGTCGACCCGACGTTGAGCACCCGGCCGGAGCCGCGCGACACCATTCCCGGAAGATACAAGCCGGTCAATTCCATCAGAGCGGTGACGTTGACGCGCAGCATCGCGAGCTGTTCGTCCGGATTCGCCTGCGCAAACGCACCATGCCAGCCATATCCGGCATTGTTCACGAGGAAATCGACGCTCGGCACCTCGGCAAATATTTCGCGCGGCGCCGCCGGATTGGAAAGATCCTTCACCAGCGCGCGAGCGACGATTCCGTACGTGGAGTGCAAGCGTTCGGCTAGCGCATTCAATTGCGAGCCCGACCGCGCGACGAGCACGACGTCGTGACCGTCCTTTGCAAAGAGCGTTGCCAGCTCGAGCCCGATACCGCTCGACGCGCCCGTAACGAGCGCCGTCTTACGCGGCGGCATATCGGGCGGTAAGACCTCCACGAAACGCCATCGTTGCGGCACCGATCGCGCCAGCATCGTTGCCGAGCGCGGCCTGAACGATCTTCGTCATGCCGCGCGGCACGGTCGTCGTCAATTCGTCGACGCGCGGACGCACCACATCGAGCATGAACTCCGCCGCGCTGCTCACGCCGCCGCCGAGAGCAATCGTCTCGGGATTGACGAACGCCACGACGTTTGCGAGGCCCAGCGCGAGATCGCTCGTGTAGTTGCGCCACGCGGCAAGCGCGTGGCCGTCGCCGGCTTGCGCCGCTTTGCGGATCGCCTTCGAGCCAAGCTTGTCGCGATCTTTATCGAGCAGACGGCTCCGCGGGAACGAGGCCGCAAGCGCAAACGCGTGCCGGATGAGTCCCGTGCCGGACGCTTGCGCCTCAAAACAGCCGATCTTGCCGCAGGCACAGACGAATCCATCCGTCGGGCGGATCTGATGGTGGCCGAATTCACCGGCGCCGGCGTGGTTGCCCAGCAGCAACTCTCCACCGGCCACGATGCCGCCGCCGATTCCCGTGCCCAGCGTCAGAAGGACGAAGTTTTTGGTTCCGCGGCCGGTCCCGTAGGTGTACTCGCCGAGCGTCGCGCAGCGTGCATCGTTACCAACGAACACCGGCAAGTCGAAATGCGCGCGCAAGCGTTCGCCCAGCGGGACATCCTTCCACCCGAAATTCGGCGACCACAGCACCGAGCCGGAGCGCGGATCGATATTGCCGGGGGAGCCGATCCCGATGCCGACGACCGCGCGATTGTCGCCGAGGGTCCCCATCGCCGCATCGATCGTCTGCTGCACTGCATGCATGACGGCGTCGACCGCATGGTCCTCGATGTCGATTTCGTCTCGGCTGGAGATCCGGCCGTCCTCTTCGACGACCGCCGCCATCACGTGAGAGCCCCCTAAGTCAACGCCGATCGCTTTGCGCATTCGTGCTCCTCGCTCGTTCGCTCTGGTGGCTTATACCGTGCGGCACGGGCGGTTTCCTCATCCCGTGCTCCGAAGACACATTCATGCAGACTATCGACCTGATTAGCCTCCGGAACTTCTCGAAAGAAACCGGGCAGCCCACGCATCCCGAGTTGCTCGACACGACGCCGATGGAGCACATCAACGAAATCGAGATTACGGAAGAACACATTACCATCAAATACAACGAGCGCATCACGCGTAGCTATAACACGAATGAGATCGTCCACAAAGAGTGGGAATACAAATACAACGACGACCCCGAATTCGTACGCGCGGTGGCCAAGGTCATCGACCTGGCGAGGCGACATTTGCGCGACCTTCCGGAAAACGTCGCATGCCCGCCGGGCTGCGCGGAATGCTGCAGCGGCTACGAACCCTTCGTGACGCGGGCCGACGTTGCGCGCATCGCGCAACATCTTGGCATGACGTTCAATGCCGTACTCGATCGATACGTCGTGCAGCGTAAGTCGGCCGACGGTCACTACCTCGGCTACTTGCGAAAAGTCGAAGACGACATCGCCAGCCAGTGCATCTTCCTCAAAGGCTCGAAATCGGGCCAGTACTATTGCGGCATCTATCCGGGACGGCCCGGGGATTGCCGGGAATTCACCCCGATCGGATGCGAGGACGTCGACACGTCGTTGCCGCGCGACAAGGCCTTGCGAATCGGCGCACCGTTTCAGCCGCGCCACAAAACGAGCCGGCAACGCAATGGAAGGCGCCCGCGTTGAGCGGGCGTCTTTTTGCCGCGTTTTTCTTGTCATGCGCGCTGTGCGGGCCGGTAGGCGCGCACGCCGCCTCGTTTCCGCAAGCGGCATTCGGTGCGATGCGATGGCGCATGGTCGGCCCGTTTCGCGGCGGCCGGACGCCGGTTATCGCGGGCGTGCCGCAGCAACCGAATATCTTCTACGCGGCCGCCAACGACGGCGGCGTTTGGAAGAGCGACGACTACGGCCGAACGTGGACGCCGATCTTCGACGGCCAACCGACGGGCTCGATCGGAGCGCTCGCGGTAGCGCCCACCGATCCCGCGACGATTTACGCCGGTAGCGGCGAGGGACTGCAGCGCCCGGATCTCTCCATCGGCGATGGAATGTACCGTTCGAACGACGGCGGGGCAACGTGGACGCACCTGGGCTTGCGCGACGGGCAGCAAATCGCTTCCATCATCGTCGATCCAAGCGATCCCAAGCGTCTGTTCGTCGCGGTTCTCGGGCATCCGTACGGCGCAAATGCGGAGCGCGGCGTTTATCGTTCGCTCGACGGCGGCGCCACCTTCAAGAACGTGCTGTACAAAGATGCGGACACCGGCGCCGTCGCACTGGCCTTCGATCCTTCGAACGCGCAGGTGATTTACGCGGCGCTTTGGGCGGCGCGCCGTCCGCCGTGGACGACGGGCGGCTCGATCGAACGGCCCGGATGGGGCGCGAACGGCCTCTACAAATCGACGGATGGCGGCGAGACGTGGGCGCACCTCGCCGGCGGCTTGCCCGCAAACACCGACGGTGTCGGGCGCATCGGTATCTCGGTCGCACCGTCGGATCCGCAACGCATCTACGCGCAAGTCGATTCGCCGCGCAAAGGCGGCTTGTACCGCTCGGACGACGCGGGCACGACATGGCGGCGCGTCAACGACGACGAGCGTATTTCGGGACGCGGCGACGACTTTGCCGGCGTGGCCGTCGATCCGAGCGATCCAAATCGCGTCTACGTTGCCAATACCTCGACCTATCGCTCGACCGACGGCGGCACCACGTTCACCGCGATCAAAGGCGCGCCCGGTGGCGACGACTATCACACGATTTGGATCAATCCGCAGAACCCGCACATCGTCATGCTCGGCAGCGATCAGGGCGTCACCATCTCCGTCAACGACGGACGAACGTGGAGCTCGTGGTACAATCAGCCGACCGCGCAGTTTTATCATGTCATGGCGGACAATCGCTTTCCGTATTGGATTTGCGGAGGTCAGCAAGAAAGCGGCAGCGCGTGCACGCAGTCGCGGAGCGATACGGGTGAAATCAGCTTTCGCGAGTGGCATTCGGTCGGGGCTGAAGAGTACGGCTACGTGGCGCCGGATCCGTTGCACCCGGGCGTCTTTTTCGGCGGAAAGCTGACGCGCTTCGACGAGCGCACCGGACAGACGCAAGACGTCTCACCCGTGCCGCTCAAGAGCCGCGTCTATCGGTTCAATCGCACCGCCCCCGTGATCTTCAGCCGGGTCGATCCGCACGTGCTTTACTACGGTTCGAGTGTGCTGTTTTCAACGCGCGACGGCGGACGAACGTGGCGGATCATCAGCCCTGACCTGACGCGCGCCGCTCCCGGCGTTCCCGCAAACCTCGGCATATTCGCTCAAAGCACGGCCGCACGCGAAACGCATCGCGGCGTCATTTACAGCGTCGCGCCGTCGTATCGGACTGCCGGGACGATCTGGGCCGGAACCGACGACGGTTTGATGTGGATCACGCGCGACGGAGGGACCCACTGGCGCAACATCACGCCGGCGGGGCTGACGTCGTGGTCGAAGATCGCGCAAATCGACACGACGCCGTTCGACGACGCGACGGCATACGTCGCGGTGAACCGTTTCCGTCTGGACGACCTTCGTCCGTACGTCTTTCGAACGCACGACGGCGGTCAGCACTGGGTGCAGGTCGTTTCGGGCTTGCCGAACGCCGGACCGGTGAACGTCGTGCGCGCCGACCCGGTGCGACGCGGATTGCTGTACGCCGGAACCGAAACCGGAGTCTTCGTTTCGTTCGACGACGGCGCGCATTGGCAACCCCTGCAACTGAATCTGCCGCACACCTCGGTGCGCGATCTCATCGTTCATGGCGACGATTTAGCCATTGCGACGCACGGCCGTTCGTTTTGGATTCTCGACGACGTGACGCCGCTACGCCAGCTGACTTCACGCGTTTCAAATTCTCCGGCGTATTTGTTCGAACCGCAGATCGCGGTCCGGTGGCGCTGGAACGACAATCAAGACACGCCGCTGCCTCCCGAGGAGCCCGCGGGCCAGAATCCGCCCGACGGAGCGATTATCGACTACACGCTGGCGCGCGACGTCGATGCAACCGTGACCCTGTCAATCTACGACAGCGCCGGCAGGCTGGTGCGGCGCTACGCGAGTACCGATCGGCAGCTTCCGCCGGACACGATCGACAAGCCGCAATATTGGGTTCGTCCGCAAGCCCGCATCGACCGCACCGCGGGAATGCATCGATTCGCTTGGGATTTGCACGAAACGCCGCCGGCGGCGTTGGAATACGACTACCCCATTTCGGCGATCGTGGGCGACACGCCGCGCGAGCCGCGCGGTCCATGGGTACTGCCCGGACGCTATCGCGTGGAGTTGACGGTCGGAACGGAGCGCTACGCAAGGGAGCTGAACGTCCGGATGGATCCGCGCGTTCCGGCATCACCGGCCGACCTTGCGGCCCAGTTGGCGCTGGCGCAACGCATTGCGGCCGCAATCGATCGCAGCACGGCGGCTGCTCGGCATGCTTCCGGGACGAACCGCGATGCCCTCGAGAAGCTCAACGCAAAGTTGATCGATCTCTTGGCTCGCGAGCAAGGCGCCGACGCCGCACCGACGCGCGCGCAAGAGCACGCTTTTGCGACGCTCGATGGGCAACTTGCGCCGTTGATTCGCTAGCCGCGGAAGCGGGAAAACACTCGGGCATCCTTCGTTCTTGAAAGGAGAACCGATGTCTTTATCTCGCCCGTTTCTGTGCCTCGCAGCCTTTCTCGCGCTCGGCACGAGCGCCTTTGCAACTCCAAATGCGATGCACGAAGCGCACAATGCCATGAGCAATTCCGTACTCAACATCAATATGGGGCCGCAAAACGGTTCCAAGCAGAACGGCACAGCGACCGTCAAAGACGTTTCCGGCGGAGTCTGGGTCAAAGTGAGCGTCATGAACGAGCCGAAGGGCGCGTCCGAGCCCGCGCACATTCACCAAGGCACCTGTGCGAAACTCAACCCTGCGCCGTGGCGTAGCCTCAACAACGTCGTCAACGGAACGTCTACCACCACCGTGAAGGGCATCACGGTAGCGCAACTCAAGAAGGCGCACTATGCCATCAACGTGCATAAGAGCGCAGCGCAGCTGACGGTTTACGTTTCCTGCGGAGACCTGTAGCCCGACGGAAGGGACCGGGCGAGAGCGAAACAAATGCGCTCCTCCCACTCATCGTGCAAAGCTGGAGGATCGGATGCATTTCTCTCGCCCGGGCCTTTTCATTGCCGGATTCATCGCGCTGACGTGCACGCTCGCGCAGGCAGACGCACCAAAAAGCCTTACGGTAGCCATGGCCGCGCAAAACGGCAGCAAGCAAGACGGCACCGCGACGCTGACGCAAGACGGAAGCGACGTGAAAATCGTGGTCGCGCTCAAGAACGAGCCGGCTTCGGCTTCGGAGCCGACCCATATTCACGCCGGAACGTGTTCGAAGCTGAATCCCGCGCCGGAAAAGCCGCTATCGAGCACCGAAAGCGGCTCGACCACGTCAGTCCTCAAAGACACCCAACTCGCATCGCTCACGGGCGGCAAGTATTCGATCAACGTTCACAAGAGCGCCAGCGACTTGGCCACCTACGTTTCTTGCGGCACGATTAAGTAGGGCAGCACAATCCCGGCCTCCGAAACGTTCTGAACGGCGGAGGTGCCTCGATGATCAAACTCTCGAGCAAACCCGAGCCGCTGTTCGCCGAGATCAATATCACGCCGTTTACCGACGTGCTGTTGGTCTTATTGATCGTCTTCATGATCCTGGCGGCCCTCGTCGTGCCGCCCGGCTTCCAGCGGTCGTTTCCTAACCGCTGCTGCGACGGTCGCATTCGCCCCGTTGTCGCATCGCTGCAGGTCGTCATTCGCGCCGACGGGACGACGTTCGTGAACTCCAAGAAAACGAGCGCAGCCGCGATCTATCGCGATTTGGCAACTGCACTCGCACGTGGCCGCTATCGCGGCATCGAACTCGCCGCAGATTCAAAGGCACCCTACCAATCCGTTATTCGCGTTTTCGATGCGGCGAAGTTCGACAACGCGCCCGATGTCACGCTCGTTACGGAATAACGGCGCTCGCGAAGACGGCGGGATCGGCGTTACCACCGCTGAGCACCACCCCGACCCGCTTTCCGGAAACGTCGAGCTTGCCGCAGAGCACCGCGGCGAGAGCGCTCGCGCCGCTCGGCTCGAGCACGATTTTTAGACGTTCGAATGCGAAGCGCATCGCGGCGCGTAGCTCGTCGTCACTAACGGTAACCACGCCGGTCGCGTAACGCTGCATGATGCCGAACGTCAGAGCGCTCGGACACTGCGTTTGCTGCCCGTCGGCGATCGTCTGTGGGACGTCGATCGTCACGATGCGCCCCTGCTGCAGCGACTGCTGCACGTCGTTTCCGGCTTCCGGCTCGACGCCGTAGCACTCGATGCGCGCGTCGGTGCCTTTCGCCGCCAAGCAGGTTCCAGAAAACAACCCGCCGCCGCCCACCGGAACGACGATCGCATCGAGTCTACCGGCATCCTCCACCAACTCTAACGCCGCAGTGCCCGCACCGGCGACGATGCCGGGATCGTCGTACGGCGGCACGAGCGTGGCGCCGCGCGTCTCGCAAAGCTCGCGCGCGATCGCGCCGCGATCTTCCTCGGAACGACGATAGAGCACCAGTTCGGCCCCGTAACCGCGCGTCGCTTCGAGTTTCGCCGCGGGTGCATCGTGCGGCATCACGATGACCGTCGGAATATCGAGCAGTTTTCCCGCCAGCGCGACGCCCTGCGCGTGATTGCCGCTGGAAAACGCCACCACGCCGCGCCGGCGTTCGGCGTCGGTCATCTGCGAC
>JAFAIW010000164.1 GCA_019236495.1 Vulcanimicrobiota bacterium
ACACGCCGGGGTCGAAGCGGCGCTTGCCGCGGCACGCCTCGGCGTCGAGACCGCGCTCCTCACGGGCGACCCGGAGCGTATCTGCACCTTGCCGTGCAATCCGTCGATCGGCGGAAGCGCGAAGGGCCAACTGGTGCGCGAAATCGACGCGCTCGGCGGTGAGATGGGATTGCTTATCGATCGCTGCTCGCTGCACTCGCGGATGCTCAACGAATCGAAGGGGCCGGCCGTGCGGGCGTTGCGCGCCCAGGCCGACAAACCCAGCTATATCGGTTTGGCGGTTACCTCTCTGCGCCGGCAGCCGGAACTTGAGATCCGGACCGGATTGGTGACGGGCCTTATCGTTGAGGGGGGCGCGGTTCGCGGCGTGACGTGTCGCGACGGCACGCGGCATTACGCGCGGCGGGTCGTGCTCGCGACCGGAACCTTCTTGGGCGGCAAGACCTTCCGCGGCGCGGTCGTGCAAAACGAGGGGCGTTTCGGCGAGGAGCCGGCCCTCGGCCTGGCGGACGACCTCCGGAAACTCGGATTTCCCACCCGCCGTCTCAAGACCGGGACGCCCCCGCGCATCGACAAGCTGAGCGTCGATTTCGGCAGGATGGAAGAGCAGCCGCCGAGCCCGATCCCGTTGCCCTTCTCCTACCGCAGCGAGCCGCGTTTTGCGGGTCCGCAACTCTCGTGCCACATCACCCTCACCAACGCCCGCACGCACGCGCTCGTCCGTGAAAATCTCCAATATTCACCGCTTTATGGACTCGATTTGATTCGCGGAATCGGGCCGCGATATTGTCCGTCGATCGAAGACAAGGTCGTAAAGTTTGCCCAGAATCCCAGCCACCAGATCTTCATCGAACCCGAGGGGTGGGAAGAACCGACGCTCTACGTCGGCGGGTTTTCGACCTCGTTGCCGGCCGAGATTCAACTCGAAATGCTGCAGACGCTGCCCGGCCTCGAGGAGTGCGTCATGCTGCGCGCGGGCTACGCGGTGGAGTACGACATGGTACCTCCGACCGAGCTTCGCGAGACGCTCGAGACCCGCCGGATTGCGGGCCTCTATCATTGCGGCCAACTGAACGGAACGAGCGGCTACGAAGAGGCCGCGGCCCAGGGCCTTGTGGCCGGAGTCAACGCCGCCCTGGCTGCCGCCGGACGCGAGCCGTTGCGTCTGGCGCGCAGCGAGGCGTATATCGGCACGCTCATCGACGATCTCGTCACGAAGGGCGTCGACGAGCCGTATCGCATGTTCACCTCGCGAGCGGAACATCGCATGCTCCTGCGCCACGACAATGCCGATACGCGCTTGACGCCGATCGGCCGGCGACTCGGGCTCGTCGACGAGGGGGCCTTCGAGGCGTTTTGCAGCCGTCGGGCCGCTCTCGACGCGGCCCGCAAAAGCGCCGAGCGCACGCGCCTGCGCGCCACGCGTATGGCGGGCGAGGACATCGCCGCGGGTTCGAGCGTTGCCGACGTCTTGCGCCGGCCGAAGGCTCAGTTTCCCGACGTTGCGGACGCGTTCGAACATCCACTCACGCCGGAGCTGGGCGAGCGTCTCGCAATCGAGATCAAGTACGAAGGTTACGTTCGTCGCCAGGAGCTCGCGATCGAGAAGGCGGTGCGCGAAGAAGGCCGGGAGATCCCGGAAGACTTCGACTATGCCGCGGTGGCCGCGCTTTCGAACGAAGCGCGGGAGAAGCTCGGCGCGCGCCGCCCGCGCACGCTCGGGTCGGCCGCTCGGATTCCCGGAATCACCCCGGCGGACGTCGCGATTCTTTCGCTTTTCGTCCACCGTACGGCCGTCTCGGCCTAAGTGGACGAGGCCGCCTTGCGGGCGGAGCTCGAAGCGGCCGGAGTGGGCGCGCCGCTGGCTGCACGTCTGGCCTCGTTCGGCGCGCTGCTTCTCGATGCCAACCGGCGCGTCAATCTGACCGGCGCGAATTCCGTCGCCGCGCTCCTTCCCCACCTGCTCGATAGCCTTTCGGTGGTGCCGTACGTCCACGGGCCGCTCGTCGACGTCGGGTCGGGCGGCGGGCTTCCCGCGATTCCGGTGGCGCTTGCCACCGGCTATCCGGTAACGCTGGTCGAGGCGACCGCCAAGAAGGCGGCGTTCCTCGAGCACGCGGCGGATCGCCTCGAAATTCCAGCGACGATTTATTCCGAGCGGGCGGAGCGCGTCGCGCACGAAACGGGCTGCCGCGAGCGGTTTGCCTGCGCGACCGCGCGTGCGGTGGCCTCGGCGCCGGCGGTGGCGGAACTGACGGTGCCGTTCCTGCAGCTCGGCGGGCGCGCGATCCTGCAACGCGGTCCCGCCGATCCCGGCGAGGCGGCGGTGGTGGCGGACGCGCTGCTCGTCCTCGGAGGCGTCCTGGAGGAAACGATCCCACTCGGCCACGGGCGGCGTCTCCTGCTCGTGCGCAAGCAAACGGCAACCCCGGCGCGCTTCCCGAGGCGGCCCGGAATTCCCGAACGGCGTCCCCTGGGTGGGGGTGTTTCACGGGAAACTTCCCGGTGAAACAATAATACTCGGAGAGATGTCACCCTTGGAGTCGGGCCTGCTGTGCGGAATTCTCATCGGCAACGCGCATTTCGGCGGGGACGGACGCCAGGCGCAAATCACGCTCAAATTGCACGTCCGCCACGAACCGCTCATGCGTTGGATTCTCGAATGCGTCCCGGGCGGACGCTTATACGGTCCATATTTCCACGGCGAACGGCGCTATTTTCAGTTGATGTATCGCGGCGCGGCGCTCCGTGAAACGCTCGTGCCGTTGCTCGATCATGCACCTTGGGCAAAGATCGATCCGCATTCGTACGAACGCTATCGCGCCATGAAAGAGCGTTACGCCCTCGGACCCGGCGAACGGAGCGCCTGACGTGCCGTATCTCGTGGACCCGCTCGACGAACGCTTGGCGGCGGTCGTGCCGCCAGGCTCGCTGTACGCCGTCGGCGGCCGAGTGCGTGACGAAGTCCGTGCGGAGCTCGGGCAGTGCGATGCGGCGTTCAAGGATCTCGACTACGTCGTGACCGGCGTGCCGTTGCACGACCTGCGCGAGCGCTTGGAAACGTTGGGAAGCGTCGACGTCGTCGGCGCGTCATTCTCCGTTTTGAAAGTCACGGTGGACGGCCGGACCGCCGACGTAGCGCTTCCACGCCGCGAGCGTTCCACGGGCGCGCACCATCGCGCATTTGAAGTCCACTCGGGGCCCGACGTTACCCTGGACGACGACCTCGCACGGCGTGATTTCCGGATGAACATGCTCGCGCGCGCCCTGCCTTCCGGAACCCTGGTCGATCCGTATCATGGCGCGGCCGACATCGCGGCGCGACGCATCGACGTGCTGACCGAAAGCGTTTTCGAAGAAGATCCGCTTCGGATGCTGCGCGCCGCGCAGTTTGCGGCGCGATTTGGGTATGTTTTGAGCGCGCGCGCCCGCGAAGCCATGACGGCAGTCGCGAAATCGATCGGCAACGTGTCGGCCGAGCGAATTTCCGACGAACTGACGAAGCTGCTGGCGCGCGCACCACGACCCTCGATCGGGCTCGAAATCCTGCGTGAAACCGGGGTTCTCGGAGAGCTTTGGCCGGAGCTGCTCGAGGGATACGGCGTGGAACAGAATGCCTTTCACGCGTACGATGTCTACCGGCATTCGCTGGAAACGCTCGATGCGACGCCGCCGGGCGACCTGATTCTCCGCTTGGCGGCCCTCCTGCACGATGTCGGAAAGCCGCGAACCAAAGAAGGACCGCATTTCTACCGGCACGAGCACGTCGGAGAGGAGCTGGCGCGTGCAATGCTGGTGCGCTTTCGCTTCCCGAACGAGGTCGTCGACGCGACCGCGCATCTCGTTCGAGGGCACATGTACCGGGCGGATTCCGAGCTGACCGACGCAGCGCTGCGTCGCTTCGTGAGGCGTGTCGGCGCGGGGGAGCTGAACCGGCAATTCGCGCTTCGTGCGGCCGATATCGTGGGAAGCGGCAAGCCCAAATGGGATGACAGCAACGAGCGGTTCGAGGCGCGCGTTTGGGCCGAAGTCGCGCGCAAGCCCCCTTTTTCCATCAAAGATTTGGCGATCGACGGCGACACTGTCGTCGACGCGATGGTGCAAAAGGGAATCGTGACGCCCGGCTTTCGCGGCGACGCTCGCGTCGGTGCGGCGCTGCAATGGTTGTTCGAGCAGGTCACCGACGAGCCCAAGCGTAACGAGCGAAACTCGCTCCTCACTCTGTTGAGCGATTATCTCGATTGCGTTTCCGGGCAATCGTAACTGCGGGGATCGCACGCTGTCGCGAATCATTGCGTTCGTCAATCAAAAGGGCGGTGTCGGAAAAAGCACGACGACGGTAAACCTTGCGGCGGCGCTCGCAGTCTTGGGCAAACACGTGCTGGTGGTCGATCTCGATCCACAGGGAAATACGACGACGGGATTAGGCGTCGACAAACGCGAGCTGCGGCGTGACGTCTACGATCTGCTCTTGCATCATTCCGCAATCGACGACGTGCTGCAAACCACCGAAATCCCCGGATTGGAGCTGATTCCCGCCACGATCAACCTGGCCGGCGCCGAAATCGAGCTGGTCTCGGCGCTGTCGCGCGAAAGCCGCCTGAAGACGGTGCTTACGCCCCTGGCGCAAGGGTACGATTTCACGCTGATCGATTGCCCGCCGTCGCTCGGACTGCTGACGATCAACGCGCTCACGGCGGCGCACGAGCTGATCATTCCGGTCCAGGCGGAGTACTACGCATTGGAAGGTCTCTCGCAACTCACAGCCGTGGTGCGGCGCGTCCACGAAGCGCTCAATCCCGAATTACGCATCATCGGCGTTCTGGTGACCATGTTCGACGGGCGCACGAAGCTCGCGATGGAAGTGCTCGATGAATTGAATGCTTACTTTCCGCGACAGATGTTCAAAACTCAAATCCCGCGCAACATCCGCCTTTCGGAAGCGCCGTCGTACGGTAAGCCGGCGATCTTGTTCGACGTAAAGAGCCGGGGCTCGCAAGCGTACTTGGCGCTGGCAAAAGAACTGCTGCAGATGACCGAGGCGGTCGCTTGAGCGAGAAAAAGCGCGGCCTCGGACGGGGCTTGGGAGCATTGCTCGGAGAATCGCGGCGCGGCGAAGAGCTGGCGCAAGTTCCGGTCGGATCGATTCGACCCAATCCGTTTCAGCCGCGCAAGCACTTCGATGAAGAGGCGCTCTCGGAGTTACGCGCATCGATCGCGGAATTCGGCGTATTGGTGCCCATCATCGTTCGCCAGCGCGGCACCGGATACGAATTGATCGCCGGCGAGCGGCGCTGGCGCGCGGCGGCCGCGCTCCAACTTTCCACCATCCCGGCGGTCGTGCGGACGTCGGACGATCGCGATAGCCTCGAAGTCGCGATCATCGAAAACCTTCAGCGCGAAAATCTCAACCCGCTCGAAGAAGCGACGGGTTACGCTTCGTTGATGGAAGACTACGAGTTCACGCAGGAACGTCTGGCCGAACGTTTGGGACGCAGCCGGCCTACCATCGCGAACGCGTTGCGACTCCTTACGCTTTCCGATGCGATCAAAGCGATGCTCGCGGATGGCCGCTTATCGGCCGGTCACGCGCGTGCCGTTCTGGCCGCGCCGGAAGATCGCCGCCTTCCGCTCGCCCGCCGCGCGGTGGACGAAGGTCTGTCGGTGCGCGAGGTCGAGCGACTGGCAAACGTCCCGGTTTCGGCTCCGCGCGCGCCTGCGGTCACGTCGCGACTCTCCGCCGACGAGCAAGCGTTCGAGACGAAATTGCGCTTTCGGCTCGGCACGCACGTGGCCTTGAAACGCGGCGGCAGAGGCGGCCGAATCGAAATTCGTTTCAACAATGAGAAAGATTTGATTCGCATCGCAGAGGTTTTGCTCGGCGATGAATCGCGCGGATAAACTTCGCGGAATCTACGCGATCGTGCAAGACGGATTGCCCGGAGCGGTGACGCTCGCGCGCGCCGCGCTGGAAAGCGGCATTCGCATCGTGCAGTATCGCGCCAAAGACGGAATCGTACCAAGCCATGCTCGTGAATTGCGCGCGCTCACGCGCATGCACGACGCCCTGCTGATCATCAACGACGACTGGACCGCGGTGCCGGCGTTCGACGCAGACGGCGTACATGTGGGTCCGGAAGACGCGTCCCTCGCGCGATTACACGATTTGCGGCGCCAATTGCACGGCCGTTTGCTCGGTTTTTCCGCTGCAACACCGGATGAAGCGAAAGCGGCGGAGGGCGCCGGTGCGGATTATCTCGGCGTCGGCTCGGTATACGCGACCGCATCAAAGGATGACGCAGGCGCACCCATCGGAATCGCCGGACTTCGAATGGTGGCCGCGGCGACGGCCGTTCCGGTCGCGGCCATCGGCGGAATTTCGGCTCGCAACCTCACCGCGGTACGCGAGAGCGGCGTTGCCATGGCGGCCGTCCTCTCGGCGCTGGCCGGTGCCGACGATCCGCACGAAGCGGCGGCCGTCCTCGTGCGCACGTGGAACGCGCCGTAGCGACCCTCGCGTCCGTTGGGACGACGCACCCCTGGAACGTGGCCGGAATCGGCCTCGACGCACGCGTTGCGGCCGCGTTTGGTCTGCGTCACTTCATGGCAGTGGCGGCAGTCACCGCGCAAGATGCGCACGGCGTACGCGCGCAGGTTGCGGTGCCGCCCGACGTCCTGCGCGCCCAGTTGTCGGTATTACGCGGCGCCGACGCGTATCGGATCGGCGCGCTTCCGACGCCGGAAGCGGTCGAGGCCGTTGTCGAGCATCTGGCGAGCGTACCCGGCGTACCGGCCGTGGTCGATCCGGCGTTTTCCGCGACCCTCGGGGGAGCGCTGTCGAGCGACGCGGCGATCGAGGCGTTTCGCGAACGCATGTGCGCGCTGCCGGTGATACTCACGCCGAACGTTCCCGAAGCGGAACGCCTGGCGGGAGAGCCCGTCGCCGACCTCGCCGGGATGCAGCGCGCGGCGCGGGCGTTACTCGAGCGCGGGGCGGCGGCCGTCTTGCTCAAAGGCGGGCACCTCGACGGCGCGACGGTGGTCGACGTCTTGCTTACGCCGCAATTCGCTCGCACGCTGAGCGCCCCGCGTTTGCGCGGCGAGATGCGCGGAACGGGATGCGTTCTCGCTGCGGTTTTGGCGTGCGAGCTCGCGCGCGGCCGTTCGCTGGACGTCGCGGTCGAGACCGCGCGCGACTACGTGCGCGACCGAATCGCCGCAGGCGGCTAACGGTACGCGCTGCGAACGCGCTCGAAGCAATCGCGACAGTAGACCGGTTTATCTCCGCGCGGCATGAACGGCACTTCCGTGCGAACCCCGCAATCGGAACACGTCACGACGTGCATTTCGCGCGAACCCGAAAGCTTGGGTTCGGATTGGCGTCCGCGCCGAGCCGCGCGACAGCCGGGGCAGCGATTCGGTTTGTTGGCAAAGCCCTTGCTGGCAAAGAATTCTTGCTCGCCCGCGGTGAACGTGAATTGGTTGCCACAGTCAGTGCAGGTCAGTACTTCGTCCGCGTACAAAAGCGACTCTCCTTCTGTGTCTAGTATAACGAAGAAGCGTACGCGCGTCATGTCCGGGATGCGCTCGACGGGTCGCCTCCACATCGGACATCTTTTCGGCGTGCTCGAGCAATGGGTGGAATATTGCAAGACGGCGGACGCTTTCTTTGAAATCGCCGACCTTCACGCATTCACGACCGGCTTCACCGAACCCCAAGCGATTCGCGATGCTCGAAACGAGATGGTCGTCGATTGGCTCGCGGCCGGCGTCGACCCGTCTGCATCGACGTTCTACTTGCAATCGGCGATTCCGGAAATCATGGAATTGCAAGCGTTGCTCGCGATGATCACGCCGGTGTCGTGGTTGGAACGCGTCCCGACCTACAAAGGACAGATCGAGGCCCTCGGTCAGGAAATCGCCACCTACGGTTTTTTAGGATATCCGCTCCTGCAATTGTGCGACATCGCGGCTTTTCGCGGCGAACGCGTGCCGGTGGGACGCGATCAGCTCGCGCATCTGGAGTTTGGACGCGAGGTCGTGCGCCGTTTCAACTATCTGTACGGCGAAGGCGTCGAAGTATTAGTGGAACCCCAAGCCACGCTTACCGAAGCCGCCGAAGTTCCCGGTACCGACGGCCGCAAGATGTCGAAGTCGTATCGCAACGACATCTTGCTTGCTGACGACGAAGCGACGACCGTCGAGAAAGTGCGCTCGATGATCACCGATCCGCAAAAGATCCGGCGCCACGATCCCGGCCATCCGGAAATCTGCCCCGTGTTCGCACTGTGGAAGCTCGTCAAACCCGCGCACGTGCCGCTGGTCGAAGAAACCTGCCGGTCCGGAGCGCTCGGGTGCGTGCAAGACAAAGGCGATTTTGCCGAGGCGCTCAACGCGTATTTGCGTCCGATTCGCGAACGTCGTAAAGTTTTCGCCGGCGACATTCCGCAAGTCGAGCGCATCATCGCCGAGGGATCCGAAAAAGCGCGCACCGTCGCCGCGCAGACACTCGCCGACGTTCGGCGCGCCATGAAACTGACGTAGTGAAGGTCGCGCGCCGCGCCCTTCTGGCGCTGCTCGTCGCGCAATTGTTGCTCGCGCGTTTCGTGAACGGTCAAACGCCGCATCTCGCGACGGTCCTTCGCAACGCCACCGGTCCGGTGGACCGTGCGCACGCTGCGGTTGGGATTGCAATTTACGATGAAGATCGCCGCCGCATGATTTACGAGCAGGATGCTTTCCGCCTGTTCAGCGTCGCGTCCACGATCAAGCTGGTCACCGAAGGAACGTCGTTGGCCTTACTTGGTGAGGATTACCGCTTTACGACGCGCGTCTACCGGACCGGCACAATCGGAGCCGACGGGGTGCTCGACGGGGATTTAATTCTGCGCGCTTCCGGCGATCCGAATCTTTCGGGCAGAGTCAAACCCGACGGCACGCTTGCCTTCGAAAACGTCGACCACAGCTACGACGGCGCAATCGAAACAAAAGCGGTTCCGGGCGATCCGCTCTTGGTTTTGCGCCAACTCGCCCAGCAAGTCGCAGCCGCGGGCGTGCGCCGTATCACCGGACGCGTGATCGTCGATAACACGCTCTTTCCGGAAAGCGTCGAAACCGCGACGGGCGTTACCGTCTCGCCGATTGCGGTGAACGACAACATCGTCGACGTGACGGTTGCGCCGGGAAGCCAACCCGGCTCACCGGCATCGCTCACGATTTCACCCCCGACGCCGTACGTCTCGTTCGTCAATCGAATCTCGACGGCCGCGCGCGGCGAAACGCGCGCCGTTGCGTTTGCCGGCGACGTGGCCGGCGCCGACGGCAATCGGACGGTCACGATGACGGGAACCATGCCGCTTGGAACCCCGCCGATACTCTACGCCTACGACGTGCCGACGCCGAAGCGCTTTGCGGAGATTGCCCTTACCGTCGCGCTCCAGGACCTGGGCGTCGGCATTCCACTGCCCGGCCCGGATGGGCCGTTCGATTCCGATGCGGCGCAGAAGATCTACGCAGCCGGGAACGTTGTGGCGGAGCACCGTTCGCCGCCGTTGCGCGAGGACGTGAAAGTCACCCTCAAGGTGAGCGACAACATGCACGCCGCCGTCATGCCGTATATTTGGGGAATCGTAGCCGGCCACGGCGGTGCGAGCGATGCGTTACAGCGCGGCTTCGATGCGGAGCGCGCGTTGCTGTCGCATGAAGGACTGGATCTGAACTCGGTTTATCAGTCCGACGGTCTCGGCGTCGATGCGAGCTTCACGCCGCAGTTTGCCGTGCAATACCTAACCTTCTTGCGGCGCCAGCCGTACGCTTCGGTGATCGACGACGCATTGCCGGTTTTAGGCAGGGATGGGACGCTCGCGGACGTCGAGCGATTCGCGCCGTCGGCGGGCAAGGTGCGAGCCAAGACGGGCACGTGGACGCGCCCCGACTTGCTGCACGCGGGACAGTTCGTCATGGCGCGCGGGTTGGCCGGCTACATGACGACGGCCGACGGCCGCCACCTGACGTTCTGCTTTTTGCTGAATAATTTTCCGGTCAGCGCCGGACACGATCCGGCGGCCGTTGCCGGCGCGCTGCTCGGTCATCTCGCGACCGACACATATCTTTACGCGCCGTGAGCGGACGGGACTGGTCCTAGAACTTCGACGAGTCCTGGCGCTCGCGCGAACTCGGCGGCCATTCGACGGGCGGTGGACCGTGGCGCAGCGACTGCGGAGCGCGGTATACGTACAGCGCGAATTCCCAAGGGTAAAACTCGTGATGCATTTCGACGAAACGCGAGAGGTTCTCGCGCGCAAAGTCGAGGACGGCGCTAGGAGACTGATAGTAGCCCCACTCGCGGCGCCAATCGGTTTGGTCGCTAAGAAAGTTTGCCGCGATCCCCTTCCGCGCGCTTCGATACATCGATTCCAGCAATCGTTGAACGTATTCCCACCAGCGTCCGGGCGTAACGTCCATCCTTAAGTTGAAAACGCCGGACGCAACCACATAGTCCGTGCTTTGATCGGCAAGCGGTCGCGCAAGAACGTCCCGCACCTCGATCTCGGCGTCCGGGTGCCGCTCGCGCGTCGCTTCGACCATGCGTTCGGAAATGTCGCAACCACGATATTGGGCGGTAGGGTAGTGCGCTTTGAGAAAATCGAGAAAGCGCCCGTTGCCACAGCCGATTTCGTAAATGCCGAACGGAGCCCGCTCTCGGTCGAATACGCCCGCGATCGAGGCGTTGTTGCGTTGCGACACCTCATCGGTCTTCCAACCGACAGCAACCGCGCTGCCCTTCGGCTCACTGGCAGCGAGCAAATCGTAGTGCGCGCGCAGCGCCTCGAGATCCATCTACGGTTCTTCGCGCCAACATTCGTAGAAAATCTCAGCGGCATTGTCCGGAAAGTCCATCCCTAACATATCGAGGCCGGCGATGATCTTGGGATCGAGATCCTCGAGCATCGCGTTCGGTAGGACCTTGATGAGGATGCCGCCCACCGGTCCGTGATGCAGTCCAGCCTTCTCAATGTCCGCCGCAAAGAGATACGGG
>JAFAIW010000237.1 GCA_019236495.1 Vulcanimicrobiota bacterium
GAATTGATGGTGATCGGTAAAACCGTAGCTCTGCACGTCGGACTGCGTTCCCGTCGCGGAGCGGTTGTACGTATAGGTCTGGCTCGAGCGCACGGACGTGTGTGAAAGCGTGTCGGCGATTACCGTATTCGACGGTATGAAGGTAAATGGGCCGTAGTTCCCGTTGTAGTTGAAGTTGAATTGGTTGCGTAGCGTGCGCGAGAAATTCTCTGTTTCCGCCACCGTGCCGTTGGCGGAAAACGTTCCGGTACGCCGGTCGTGGATCTCATAGAAATAAATGTTGCCGCTGCGGCGCCCGTTTTTCGCGTTGAAAAATGAAGTGTATCCAAGGCCGAGGCCGACCTTCGTGAAATAGTTGACCGTGTAGTAGCCGTTGTAGTACTGATCGTGCCCGAACGCGAGCTTCATTTTGATCCAAGCGCCCTCGGCCTGATCGTAGCCGAGCTGTGGGAAGAACGAGACCCGATGCTGTTCGTCCTCTTGCCGCAACGGGATGACGACCTTGGGAATGTACATGATCGCGAGTCCGCCCAGAAAAAGAACGGCTTTGGTGATCGTCAGCTTGTCGCCCGGCGTCACGTCGATGGTGCGGCCCGTGAGATGGTATCCGCCGTGCGGATGTTCGCAGGTCGTAACGAAGGCGCGCTCCCCGTGCGCCACGCCGCCTTCGGTCGAAGTCAACGATTGCGCCGAGAAATACACTTTCCCGCGCTCGACGTTCTCCGTGCTTTCGCCCTCGCCGTGCTTCAACGTCGCCACGTGCGTAACGGTGTCGAAATAGATCACGTCGGCGTGGAGGATCGAATCTTTCGCGCGGTTGATGATGTAGGGATTACCCACCACCGTAAACGTGCGCACGCCGTCGTAGTGCGCGCGTTCTCCGACGAGAATTTCGTCACCGTAAAAAATGTTGACGTTGCCGATTGCATCGCCCGGCTCGCCCTCGTGCGTGTTCCCGACCACCTGATCGGCGAGCACCGCGATGTAGCCGGGCGGTAACGTGGGAATTCCGGTCGGCGTGGCAGTGGGCGACGGCCTCGGCGTGATCGGCCCGGGGCTCACGGGCGCGATCGTCGGCGGCGGCCCGGTCGGCCGAATGACGAACACGGGACCGCCGGGCGTCGCGCTCGGCGTCGGCGTAGGGACGGGGGGCGGCGTGACCGGCGTTGCGGACGGCACCGGCGTCACGTAGATCTGTACCGGGCCATTCGGCGCCTGCGGAATCGGCGCGAGCGTCGGCGTCGGCGACGGACTCGGCGAATTGCCGGGGGTCTGCGCCGGTTGCGGAGTTTCCAGTTGCGCGACGGTGGATCCGCAGCTCGTCGAATTCAGCAGCGTCAGCGCGTCCGGCGCGCCCGCGGCGGCGGCGCCCGGCGTGGCAAACATTTGGTAAGCGAAGGCGATGCCGCAGAGCGCGGCCAGGCCGCGCGTCCGGCGCTGCGTCAATGCTCGTCGAGCCAGAGCAGCACCACGCCGGCAACTCCGAAGAGCACGTTGGGCGTCCACGACGCAAGGTAGGGATTCACCGCACCGTTCCGCCCTAACGCCGCTGCCGCCAGATTCATGAGCGTGTACACCATGAACGCGAGAATCGACATCGCAATTCCCAACATTCGGCCCTTGCTTCCAAATCGAATCGCCAAGGGAAGGGCGATCAAGACGCCCACGAGTGACGCAAACGGAAAAGCAAATTTGTCCGCAAGGTTGATCTGAAGGTTACCGAGCGCCGTACCGCCGATGCCTTGAGCTTGCAACGTGTGTACCTGCGTCGCAAGCTGCTTCGACGACATCGTCCAGGGATCGGAATTCGTCGTGCTCATGAATTGGGCGGCGCTCTCGCCGAGCGGCAAGCCGACCGAAATTTCGCTGTCGTGCACTTGCGAGCTGACTTGGCCGTCGTTGTTGAAGCGAGTATCGGTGACGTCGTCCAACACCAGAGTCGCGCCGGAGACGTGGGCGGTTTTCGCCGACAAAACTTCGGTGAAACTTCCGATCCGCCCCGGCTTGAACAACATGACGCCCTGCATAGTAAGGTTGTCGGGGAGCACTTGGCTCACGTAGAAAACGTTGTTCGTGTCCGGATCTTTTCGAAAAAACTGCGGCTCGACGGGCAGTGATTCGGTATGGTAGACGATCTGGTAGAACGTGCGGGTCGAGATGTCGACGGCCCACGGCGAGACGTACTCGTTCGCGAGATACGAAACGACGAATGCGGTGAAGCCGAGAATGAGCGGGGTGACGCAAATCCTCCAGAGCGGGACCCCCGCCGTTCGCAGCGCGTTGATTTCATTGTCGCCGGCCAAGCGTCCCACGGCGAGCAGCGTCGCGAAGAGCGACGCAAAGGGCGCCGCCATCGAAAACGACTGCGGAACGCGGAACAGCACGAAGCGCAGCACCAAGAAAATCGGAGCGTGCGAATTGATGATGAAGTCCGCCGCCAAGAAGAAAATATTGAAACCCCAAAAGAGCAAGAATGCGGCGAACGAAAAAACGAACGGAATCGTGAATTCGCGCAAAAGGTACGCGTCGAGAATCGGCAGGCGAATGACCGGCGGCGCAAATCTGGGGGCTGCCTGCGCGACCGACGCCACTCGCCGCTCGCGCTAGTAGCTACGGTAAGCGGAAAGGACCCGCGCGACGTATGCGCGCGTTTCGGCATAGGGCGGAATGCCGTGATAGCTGTCCACCGCGCCCGGGCCGGCGTTATACGCCGCGACCGCGAGCTCGACGTTGTTGCCGTACCGGTTCAAGAGCTCGTGCAGGTAGCGCGTGCCGCAATCGACGTTGGCTTCGGGATCGAAGGGGTTGGCGATGCCGCAGGCTTCCGCGGTCCCCGGCATCAGTTGCATCAACCCCTCGGCGCCGACGCGGCTGATCGCCGAAGGATTGCCGGCCGATTCCGCCATGAGCACCGCGTTGGTCAGCGCGGCCGGCACCCCATTTCGAGCCGACGCGTCGGCCACGAGTGCGTTGATCGCATCCGGCGCGAGTGCGTGCGGAGCATACGGAAGATAGCCCGCATCGCTGCAGCCGTAGAGTCCCGCACAGAGGAGAACGAGCCCGAGCAACCTATTCATACCGGTCCATCGGCATTTCTGCGCGGGGAGCGGGGACGGCCTGCGCGCCGGGTGGCCTGCGGGCTCAACCCTCATGCGAGGTTAACTCACACCGAGTGGCAAGCGAGGGAATCCTAGTTGTAACGGTCGCCGCGGTCGGCGTGCTCCACACGATGGTGCCCGATCACTGGGCGCCGATCGTCGTCGTCGCCCGAAAGCGAGGCTGGTCGCCCGCTCGCGCGGCACGCGCCGGCGCGCTTGCCGGGATCGGACACGTCGTCACTACCCTGGCGCTCGGCGCGGTGGTCTGGGTTGCGGGTGTGGCGCTCGCGGTACGTTACGCGCAACTCGTGTCTCTCGCTTCCGGGATTGCATTGATCGTTTTTGGCGCATGGATCGCCTACACGGGATGGCGCGAGTTACGCGAAGCCGGCGGGTCCTCGCTCTTTTCGCACGCTCACCTTCACGCGCACGCGGACGGCACGCGACACGTCCATTGGCACGAGCACGTCGAGCCGCATTCCGAAAGTGAGGCGGCCGTTCACGAACACGAACACGCGATTGCCGGTCGCACCTCGCTGCTGCTAATCCTCGGCTCGTCGCCGATGGTCGAGGGAATTCCGGCATTTTTTGCAGCGTCCACAAAAGGCGCGCCGGTGCTCGGCGTCATGGCGTTTGTTTTTGCTCTCTCGACGATTGCAACGTACGCCCTCATGTCGGCGCTTGGCACGCGCAGCGTCGAGCGGACGTCCTT
>JAFAIW010000070.1 GCA_019236495.1 Vulcanimicrobiota bacterium
TTGCGGCCGCGACGAATGCGAGCGCGATTCCGGTATTACCTGACGTCGGTTCGATGATCACCGTGTCGGGCCGCAAACGTCCTTCACGCTCCGCCGCTTCGATCATCGACACACCGATCCGATCCTTGACCGAACCCGCGGGGTTGAACGATTCCAGCTTCAAAAGAACGACGGCGCCGCCGTTCGCAACGCGGTTCAGTTTCACGAGCGGGGTATTACCGAATGTGTCGGCGATGTTGTCGTAAATGCGTGCCATGGCCGCCATAACCTCACGAAAGCGTCGAAGGGTGCGCTGCCGTCGAGCGACGAACGCGTGTTCGTCCTGTATGTTCAGCCTGGACGAGAACTCCCTTCACGTGCGCCGTCTCGATCTCTGGATCGATTCGCCGGCGCAGCGCAGCCGCTGCTTCGTTTCTCACGGCCATGCCGATCATGCCCGGGCGCACGCGACGGTGATTACTTCGCCGGCCAACGCCAAAATCTGCGCGCTGCGGTTTTCCAAGCAATCCCCGCCCCGCTTCGAGACGCACGCCTTCAACGACCCGTGGGAGCTCGACGGCCACCGCCTGACGCTCTTCTCCGCCGGACACGTTTTGGGCAGTTCGCAGCTGATGATCGAAGGCGAATTAGGGACCTTCGTGTATACCGGCGACTTCAAGCTGGAAGCTTCGCTTACGGCGGAACCGCCGGAAGTGAAGCGCTGCGACGTCCTCTTGATGGAATGCACGTACGGCCGCCCGCATTACGTCTTTCCTCCGCGGGCGGAGGTTGCCGCGGAGATGGTAACCTTCGCGCGCGAAACGCTCGGCGCGGGTGAGGTGCCCGTCTTTCTGGCGTACGCACTCGGGAAAGCGCAAGAAGCGCTCGCCATTCTCGGAAACGACGGCATTGCGGTGACGGTCCACGGAAGCATCGACGCGTTCGCCCGCGTGTACGACGAAGCCGGGGTCGCTCTCCCCACCTACGAGCGCTACCGAACAACTTTCGACGGCACGAGCGCCCTGATATGGCCGCCGTTTCGCGCCCTGCCGAAACCCTCGAACGGCCGGCGCATGCGCACCGCCGTTCTCACGGGGTGGTCTCTCGACCGGTCCGCCCACGTTCGGTACGGCGCCGAGCGCGGCTTTCCACTTTCGGATCACGCGGATTACCCCGCGCTCTTCCGGTACGTCGAATTGGCGCAACCGCGCAAGGTGCTCTTGAATCACGGCCGCCGCGACTTCGTCTACCGCTTGCGCGCGGCCGGCATCGACGCGGAATACTTGGAGCCGAACGCGCAGCTCTCGCTCTTTTGAAACGCTTCGCCGCAATCTGCGAGTCCGTCGCGGCAACTCCCGCCAAGAACGAGAAGATCGCGCTGCTCGCGGAATACTTGCGCGAACTCGACGATCGCGATCTCGAAGCGGCGGCGCGCTTCTTCACCGGTACGCCGTTTGCGGCGCGCGACGAGCGCACGCTCTCGCTGGGCGGTCAAACGCTGGTGGCGGCCGCGCGCGCCGTGTGGGAATTCAACGACGCGCAGCTTGGGGCCGCGTACCGCGAGCATGGCGATTTGGGGGCGGCGCTCGGCGAATTGGTCCGGCCGCCGGCGCGGCTTGCGCTGTTCGACGACGCGTTGCAGCCCCACGTCTTGAAGAAACGCTTTGATGAGATTGCGGCCGCTCGCGGGAAAAACTCCGCGCGAAAACGTCAGGCGATTTGCGAACGCATCTTCGCCGCCTGCGGAGACTCCCTCGAAGCGACGTACGTGACGAAAATCATGACGGGCGACTTGCGGATCGGGCTGCGCGAAGGCTTGATTCTCGAGGCAATCGCCGCCGCTTTCGAAGCGCCGGCGGCCGACGTACGGCGTTCCGCCATGGCGGCAGGCGACGTGGGAGCCGTCGCGGTAGCCGCGCGACACGGGACGCTCGCAGATATTGCCGTCCGGTACGGCGCGCCGATCGCGTTCATGCTGGCTTCGCCCGTGCAATACGGTTCCGGCTATCGCGAATTGCAAGCCGGCTCGTGGTCGATCGAAGACAAGCTCGACGGAATTCGCGCGCAGCTGCACAAGGAGGGCGATGCGGTCCGCATCTTCTCGCGCACGCTCAACGACGTCGCGCGTTCCTACCCGGAAGTGGTGGATGCGGCGCAGCGCATTTCGGGGTCGTTCGTCATCGACGGAGAGATCGTCGCGATGCGCGGCGATGGCGTGCTTCCGTTTCGGTTTTTGCAAGCCCGATTGCAGCGCAAGACGGTCGACGCGACGCTGATGGAAGAGGTTCCCGTGGCGCTGTGGTGCTTCGATCTGCTGGCACGGAACGAAGAATTCTTGCTTGAGGAACCGCTGGCCGAACGTCGCGCGCAGCTTGCGGCACTGGTGGGAGCGGATGGAGCGGTCCGTTTGACGCCGTGGAGCGAGCTGGAAAGCGGCGGCGATGCGGAGACGTTACACGCCGCATTCGAAGCGTCGCGCGCGCGCGGCAACGAGGGCTTGATGCTCAAGCGCAACGACGCGCCCTACTTTCCCGGCAAACGTGGGAAGTGGTGGCTGAAGCTCAAGCGCGAGCTTTCCACCCTCGACGTCGTCGTGGTGGCGGTCGAATGGGGACACGGCAAGCGCGCGAAAGTGTTATCCGACTACACGTTCGCGGTGCGCGGTCCGAACGACGCGCTCCTGACAATCGGGAAGGCCTATTCCGGCTTGACCGATGCGGAAATCGCGACCCTGACGGAGTGGTTTCTCGCGCATCGCCTGCCGGTCGACCGACAGCGCCCGCGCGCGCGTTCGCACGAGATTCCCGTCGAGCCCGAGATCGTGTTGGAAGTCGCTTTTGACGTGATTCAAAAAAGCGATCTGCACGAGAGCGGTTTCGCATTGCGCTTCCCACGCATCGTGCGCATCCGCGACGACAAACTTCCACAAGACATCGACGCGCTCGGCCGCGTGGAGGAACTCTATCGCGAGATGCTCGCCCGCGAAGGTCTGCGATAAGCGTTTATGGCGACGCGCCGCCTTGTTCGTAGCTGCGCTGGGGCTTCTTGGTCTTTGCCGCCGGCGCAGAGTTCTTCA
>JAFAIW010000142.1 GCA_019236495.1 Vulcanimicrobiota bacterium
AGCGTGTTGTCGCGCGTGGTAAATGTCGCCATCTCTCAAGCCCTCCCGCATCATTGCACCGTAGGTGATCACGATACGCCGAGAAAACGCGGGCGTCTAGCCTTCGAAAGCAACCGAGCGTCTTGCTGGGGCTGACAACCACCCGAAAGCTCGCTACGATGATGAGGCCCATCAGGAGGATCAGCATGGTTCGAAAGAGCTTTGTCGCCGCGGCGGCGTCCGCCATTGCCGCCGCCGCGCAGGTGCGCGCGATTTCCGCAGCGAGCCCGGCGATCGCGCAAACCTCGAGCGGTCTCGCATCGCTGCGCAACGTCAACGCAGGTGAGCTGAACGTCGCCTACGCCGACGTCGGTCCGCGCGATGGGAAGGCCGTCGTGCTCCTGCACGGCTGGCCCTACGACATCCACGCCTTCGAAGACGTCGCCCCGCTGCTCGCGGCGCGCGGCTGTCGCGTGGTGGTGCCGTACCTGCGCGGCTACGGCCCGACGCGGTTTCTTTCAAGCAGCGCCGTACGGAACGGCGAGCAGGCAGCCTTCGCATTCGATACCATCGCCCTCATGGACGCGCTCAAAATCGAGCGCGCGATCGTCGGCGGATTCGACTGGGGCTCGCGTACCGCCAACATCATGGCGGCGCTGTGGCCGCAGCGCTGCAGCGCCATGGTCTCGGTCAGTGGATATTTGATCACTAACCTCGCGGCAAATGCGAAACCCTTACCGCCCAAGGCCGAGCTCGGCTGGTGGTATCAATACTATTTCGCGACAGAACGTGGGCGCACCGGTTACGCGGAATACCGGCACGATTTCAACAAATTGATCTGGCAAATCGCTTCGCCGAAGTGGAAGTTTAGCGACGCCACCTACGATCGCACCGCGCAAGCCTTCGACAATCCCGATCACGTCGATATCGTCGTGCACAATTATCGCTGGCGCTTGGGTCTCGCGAAGGGCGAACCGAAGTTCGCCTCGGCGGAAGAAAAGCTGCAGCAGAGTCTGGTGATCGCGGTACCGACCGTCACGATCGGCAGCGACTTTGACGGCGCCAACATTGGGGGCGCGGCCTATCGAAAATTGTTCTCGGGGCCGTATGCGCATCGCGAATTGACCGGCATTGGCCATAACGTTCCGCAAGAAGATCCGCAGGCGTTCGCTCAGGCCATTCTCGACGCCGCGAAGCTGTCATAAGAGGGAGTGCGATAGTGCAAACACGCAAACTCGGAACGCTCGAAGTCTCGGCGCTCGGACTTGGCTGCATGGGCATGAGCTTTGCGTACGGCCCCGTACCCGACAAGCGCGCCTCGATCGCGCTCCTTCATGCGGCCGTTGAACGTGGCGTCACGTTTTTCGATACTGCGGAAATCTACGGGCCCTACGTCAACGAAGAACTGGTCGGTGAAGCGCTGGCCCCGTTTCGCGAGCGCGTGGTCATCGCCACAAAATTCGGCTTCGCGATCGGCCCCGACGGCAAACAAGCCGGCACCGATAGCCGTCCCGAGCACATCCGCGAGGTTGCGGAAGCGTCTTTGAAGCGGCTGCGCGTCGAGACGATTGACTTGTTCTATCAGCACCGCGTCGACCCGACGGTTCCGATCGAGGAGGTCGCGGGGGCGCTCAAAGAGCTAGCACAACAAGGAAAGATCAAACACTACGGCCTCTCGGAGGCCGGCGCAGAAACGATCCGGCGCGCGCACGCGGTGCATCCCGTCACCGCGCTGCAAAGCGAATATTCACTGTGGTGGCGCGAGCCCGAAACGGAGATTCTTCCGACGCTCGAAGAGCTTGGCATCGGTTTCGTTCCGTTCAGTCCACTCGGGCGTGGATTCTTGACCGGCAAGATGGACGCGACCACTCAGTTCGCCGCCGACGATTTTCGCAACCGGTTGCCGCGCTTTACGGCGGAAGCGCGCGACGCAAACCGCGCGCTCGTCAACGCACTTGCTTCGATCGCAACGCGCAAACATGCGACGCCCGCGCAAATCGCGCTGGCGTGGCTGCTCGCGCAACGGCCTTGGATCGTTCCGATTCCGGGAACCCGCAAGCTCGACCGCCTTGAGGAAAACCTCGGTGCAGCCTCGCTCGAGCTCATGCCCGACGACCTGCGCGACATCGAAAAAGCCCTGGCGGCGATCGAAATTCACGGCGCGCGGTATCCGCAGGACCTTCAAACCACGGTCAATCGCTGAGCGCGCATTTACAGCAATCCGGCGCGCTGCGCGACGAGCCGCGCGGTCGCGACGTCTTCCACCGCCATCCCGAGCGATTTGAAGATCGTCGTCGTGCCGGGCCCGGGCACCGGCTTCGTACCGGCAAAAATCTCGCCCGCCTCCGCGTAGATCGTCGCGTTCGTCTGCATCACGTCGCCGGATTCCGCGAGCGCGCCGGCGCGCGAATCGACGAACACCACGTTTGCCATCGCGCGATCGTCCAACTCACGCCACGAAGGGCGATTCGCGCCAACCGCATTGACGTGGGCGCCCGCTTTCAGCCATTCGCCTTTGAGCACCGGCACTTGGCTGCTCGTTACCACGGCGATCACGTCGGCACCGCGCGACGCCTCCTCCGCGCTCATCGCGCGCGCGCCGTGCGATTTCGCAAACCGCGCCGCGTGCTCCGGCGTGCGGCTCCAGACGCGAATCTCGTCGAAGCGGCACACTTGCGAAAGCGCTTCAACGTGCGAATGCGCTTGGATGCCGCTGCCGAGCACCGCGAGAACGTGCCGCTCACTGCCGTGCAGCGCTTTCGTAACGGCCGCCGACGCGGCCGCGGTGCGCATCTCGGTGATGAGCCGGCCGTCCATCGCAACCACCGGCACGCCCGTCTCTGCGTTGAAGAGCAAGATCGTTGCATCGTGTGTTGCGTACGCGCTGCCCTCGTTGCCCGGGTAGAAGCTCACCGCCTTGAGCCCCATGACGTCGGCCGCCACCGCCGGCATGACGCCGAAATACCGTTTACCCTCTTCGACGGTGAGAATCGACCGCACCGGCTGCTGCACTTCACCGCGCGAAAACGCTGCGAGCGCGCCTTCCATCGCCGCAATCAATTCCGGCCACGATAGCAACTCGCGCACGCGCGCTTCGTCGAGATAGATCACGCCGGAATCTCAGACATCGGTGGCTTCTTATCTGCCGGTCTCGAAAAATCCGGTGAAGGATGGAGAGAGGCCGCAACCACGAAGGGAGCGGCATGAGCGTTTTACGATTTTCCCGTGCGCTTTTCGCACTGGTCATGTTCGGAGCATCGGTTTCGCGCGCTGCGACCGCCCAAACCACGTACATCTTGCCGCGCGACGTCCCGTGGAAACCTATCGTCGAGAAGGGCGTTCCGCCGGGAGCCTTCAGCGCGTTTCTTCGTGGCAAGGCATCCGATAAATGCGACGAGCTCATTCGCTACAAATTTCCGAGCGGATTCGTTTATCCGTGGCACGTCAATCATGTGAGCGGCATCTACACGATCGTTCAAGGAACGCTCGTCATCGGGTTTGATGCGCGCCATCGCGCTTCGGCCGAGAAAACGCTACCGGCGGGGTCGGTCATGCAAGGCCTCGCCACCGAGCCGCACTACGGGCGGGCGCTGGGCGAAACGATCTTCGATTTCTACGGGCCCTGCTCGTAGCCGACGAGCGCACGCCCGGCATGCAACCGGAAAATGTGCGGGTAAGAGGTTGGTGCGATGCACGCAGCAGCCACACAACAGGCCGATCTTGCGCAACTCCATGCACTCGAAGCAGCATTTGCGGCGGCCGTCAACCACAAGGACGCGGACGCCGCAATGCGCGTTTACGCACCCGGAGAGGCATTGTTCGTGTTCGATGTCGTCGGGCCACCCGGCGTGTACGAGAGCTGGAACGCCTATCACGAAGCATTGCAACGTTTCTTCGCATCGTTCGAGGGGCCGTTACATTTTTCAATTGACGATCTGCACGTCACGGCGAGCGGCGACGTCGCCTACGGCCGCAGCCTCCAGCACGTTAGGGGCGTGCGTGCGAAAGACGGCAAAGCTCTCGATTACACGGTGCGCGTGACCAACGTATACCGCAAGTTCGACGGCAATTGGCGCATCGTTCAGGAGCACGTGTCGCTCCCGCTCGACCGCGCCACCTTTACGCCGATCTTGCATCCACCGAACTAACGATGGAACGCGAACTGCGCTACGTCATTTACATCAACGCGCTTCCGAACCGCGTCGCGCAGGCGCTGCGCGACGGGCAGCCGATCGTGGCCGTCATTCCAGGGTCGGAGCTTCGGTCGACGTTCGAGACCGGTGCCGAATATGCGTACGTCGGACGCGGGCCGGACGGCTCCGAGATGAAATACGTTTTCGGAAAGGTGCTCGCGAGCGACGGCGACCGGCGCCTTCAGATGACGTACCGAACCGCGGCGAATCCGGCCGAATCGCGCGTGACGTACGAGCTCGAGCCGGTGGCGGACAAATATACGAAGCTGAGCGTCGTGCAGGATCGGTTCGCCGGCGACGATCCGAACTACGCCGCCAACGAGACCGGGTGGCCGCAGCTGCTCTCGAACCTCAAATCATTCATTGAAACCGGCACCGTGATGAAGTACCACTAGCGCACGCGGCGGCACAATTCCAAACGCGTGCCGCCGGGGTCTTCGAAAAACACCGCGGGATAGATTCCCATCTCGGCAGAGAGCTCGACGTTCTTCGCGCCGCTCGCTTCAAGGAGTGCGAGCGCGTCGTCGAAGTTCATCGCGGCCGGGAGTGCGAACGCAATGCGCGTGGCCGACGGCGGGCGCCCATCTTCGATGAACCCGATGAATTGCGGCAGTGCCGGCGGCGCGACGTCCTCGTAGTACTCGACCGCATTGTACGAGCCGCTCTTCGCATCGTGCCAGTCGCCGCGCTCGTCGACGTACGCGAGGCGCTTGCGTGGAAGGCCGATCTTCGGCATGAGGCAATCATAGAACGGCTCTACGAGCGCGATGCTGCTGACGCGAGTATCGACGTGATCGAATCCGGCAAACACGCTTGGATTCTCCTTTTCGCAACCACCCTTCGACAAGCTCAGGGTGACACGAAGCTCAGGGTGACACGAAGCTCAGCGTGACGCGGTGATTTGATTTTTCTTGATATCTGCCGACGCGGGAGCGACGTTGCAGACGAAGAATCTTTCCGCGTCATGCTCCAGTCCGTTTCAGAAACCGTCGACCCGCCGCGCCGTCCGCACGCGACGTATCGCTTCGGCCCCTTCATCCTCGATACGCGACGGCGCGTCCTCTATTGCGGCGCACAGATCGTACCGCTTTCCGAGAACCTCTTTCGCATTTTGGTCTTGCTCGTGCGCGCCGATGGCGACGTCGTCACCAAGGCGACATTCTTTTCGGAAGTGTGGGACGAAGAGCACGCCACCGACGCAAACTTGGCGCAACACATCCTGATGCTGCGTCACGCGCTTGGCGAACGCGCGCGCGACCGTTCATACATCGTCACCGTCCCACGGAAAGGATATCGCTTGGCCGTGTCCACCGAACTGAAGGCGGGGTTGCGCATGAAAGGCTCGTGCGAGCGCTGCACTGCGCTCGTTTCCTCCGACGGTGAAGCGTACATCTGCTCGTACGAATGCACGTTTTGCCCGACGTGCGCGCAGCAGCTCGACCATACGTGCCCTAATTGCGCGGGCGCGTTGCTCGTGCGGCCACCTCGCCGTACCGGTACTCCCAATGCAACGAACGGAGTTTCTCGATAGCCTCTGCGCCATCGCTGCAGCCGTGCCGCTCGGCGTGAGCGCCCCGGCGCCGCCGCTGCACGTAGCCGGCATCGCCATTCCCGACACGGCGCTCGCGCGCGACGCCGGCGCCCTGGCCGCAGGCGCGGAAAAGGTCGAGATCTACAACCATTCGCTACGAACGTTTTTCTTCGCAGAGCTGCTTGCGAAGGCGATGGGCATCGCGCACGATCCGGAAGTCGTCTACGTTGCCGCGATCTTGCACGATTTGGGTTTGACGTCGCGGTACATGAGCGACGGCAATCGTTTCGAAGTCGACGGTGCGAACGCCGCGCGCGCGCTCTTGGAGAAGCACGGCGTCGCGTCCGAGCGCGTCGACCTGGCGTGGGATGCGATCGCGTTGCACGATTCCGGCGGAATCGCGCGTTTCAAACAGCCTGAGGTGCGTTTGGTCAACGCGGGCGTCGCGGCCGATTTCGGCGCGAACCTGGATCGCCTCGGC
>JAFAIW010000171.1 GCA_019236495.1 Vulcanimicrobiota bacterium
GGCTCGCAAGCGGCTCCAAGCGCTGGTCAGTGTGTCACCCTGAGCCTGTCGAAGGGTGGTTTCGCCACCAGTCTTCGACAAGCTCAGACTGACACACGACTACATCAAGTTGATCCAGTTGGCGTGGAACGCACCGTTCGGTTGGAAGTACCCGCCGATGCGCACGACCATGCCGGGCTGCAGCGTCAATCCGGTCGGATTGATGACCGTTCCCTGATGGAGACGCACCGGAATGAGGTTGCCACCGACTGCGAGCGTCATGTCGAAGAGATTGAAGGCGGTGACGCGGCCTTGCAGGCGGTCAGCGGCTGCGTAGGGTTGATACGCAACCGGAACGGGACGATAAACCGGCACGGGCTCGTACACCGGAACCGGACGATACACGGGTCCGAAGTAGACCCATGCGGCCGAAGCGCTGCTCGCGGTCCCGAGCAGGGCTGCGACGAGGGCGAGTGGAGCGAGAATCTTTGCGTTCATAGTACCGAAGAAACGTACGACGCGCGCAGGGTCGTTCGCCGTGCGAGGACATTCTAACCGCCGTCCAATAAACGGCTGCTGTGGCTGAAGTAACGCTGAACGAGAACGGCTTGTCGATCAAGCTGTCGCTGCTCGATTCTTTGCTCGCGTTTCATGGATCGTTCGAGATCCCGCTCGAACACATCGTCAACGCGTACGTGAGCAACCTCACCGATCTCGAGCTTCAATACAGATTGACCGGAACGAACTTCGGGCTCTACAAGAGCGCCGGAATATTCGGAAACCCCAACGGCTTGATTTTCGTCGATGCCGTGGGCGAGGGAACGTGCCTCGTCATCGAAACGCAGGGAGAAAGCATCCCCCGGATTGCCGTACAGCTGCCGGGCGGGCAAGATCCAAATGCCCTCGCTCATCAGATCATGCGCTCGCTTCCCGACAGCGGCCCGACGGGAAGTTAGGGCGCGGGCATCGTTGCGCGCAGCGTTTGCGCGCCGAATGTTCCCGCGAGCGTTGCGGTCGACGGCCCGTGCGTCTTCCACGTCGCATCGAGCGTCGCGCCCGCCGGCAATCGAAGCACCGCATGTGCGGTGAAGTGCCGCGTATCGAACGCAACCGTCCCCGAGACCGGGATGTCGCTCGCCCAGCGCACGCCGTCGAGCGTGACGCGCATAATGTGCGCTCTCGTACCGGCCGAAAACTTGCCGCCCCGCAAGCCTTTGCCGGACGTCTCGCCGAACGCATCGGCGCGAACGAGCGCGTCCGCGGCCGCGTACGCGGCGGACGTCGCCTCCTTCATCTGTTCCGGCGTCGCCGTGTTCCCCTCGGATGCAAGCGCAGGCTTTAACTGCGCACTCGTGCGCGCAAATTGCGGGAGCACGTGTAGCGGCGGAACGCCGGACACGCAATGCGCGTCGGGCTTCTCTCCCGCGACGAACGCCCGCACGATGACCGACGCGCAGTCGTCGATGTCGCCCATGGCCGTGACGTGCGTGGTATTCGGAACGATGACGCGCGTCGCACGCGGGAAGAACGATGCGACGGTGTTGCCTTCGGTCGGAGTCGTGATCGTGTCGAGATCCCCCGTGAGCACGAGCGCAGGCACGTCGGGCATCGGGGTTCCCGGCGGAATCGGCATGCTCGCGGGATAGCGAGCCGGCGCGATCGGCCACGTTTGGCAAAGCGGCACGTAGCTGAAATCGAGCGGCGCGTTCATGAATTCCTCGAGCGTGAACGGCGCGTAGAGCCCCGGTTCGAGCGCGTTTTCGCGCGCAAGCGCCGCGTGATACTCCTTCTCGCGCGCGGCGGGTGCGAGGCGCATGTCGTAGGCTTGCGAATTGTCTTGGCAACTCGTCGCGACAAACAGCCCTTGACTGTGCCCCGCGAGGCCGCTCGTGTCGCGAGCTTCGAAATCGTACGCTTCGCGCACGAGCCGCTGTGCCGGAACCGGATCGTCATTTTGGACGTAGGCGCGCGCGGCTGCGTCGAGTTCGCGATACGCAATCGATCCAAGACCGGCCGAATACATGACCATTGCGAGCTGCGTAGCGGTGAACGGCGCACCGTTTTGGCGGGCCTTTGCGACGAGCGCCGCAATCCGCTGGTTCGTCGTCCCGGGCAACGCCGCGCATGCCGCATCGCGCCTGCAAACACGATCGAAGGCTTCACGCATCGTGCGTCCGATGGCCGGATACCATGGGCTCTCACCGCGCGCCGGATAAGCACCATCCAGCACCAGCAGCCGAACGCGCGTGGGATGTAAGGCCGCAAAAACTTGCGAGAAAAACGTCCCGTACGAATCGCCGTAGAGCGCGATCTGCTGCACGCCGAGCTCATCGAGCACGGCACGCAGGTCGTCGGCTGCGAAGGCGCTCCCGTAAAATGCCGCGCGCTTGCCCAAGCGCTGCCCGCATTTCGTCACGTCCGGCAGCATCACGACGGCATCCGATTGCAACGGTTCGCAATCGATGACGCCGCTGCGCCCCGTACCGCGCTGGTCCATCATCAGCAAATCGTACGAATTCAAGAGCGGCGCAAAAAGTTTACGGTATGAATCGCGCGACCCGCCCGATGGATACCCCGGGCCGCCTTCGGCCGCGACGATCGTTCCGATAGGTAATCCGGGTTTGGAATGATGGACGAATGTGAAACCTACCGGCGTCGTACCCGGCACCGCGCCGCTCGGGTCCAGCGGACGCACGATGCTGCCGCAATAATACCCCGGATCGCCCGGACATTCGTGCAAGGTGAGCGACCCGACATGGATGGACGGCGCGGCGAGCAGCCCCAGCAGAATCATTGCGTGCATCATGACGACGCGGTTCGCGGCGAAAAATGGAAAAGCCGCTTCGCAAGCGTACGCTGGCATATCGAGCGATTTTTGCAACGCGCGCTTCTTCTCGCGGCCTTTCTGTCGACGGCCGTCGCACCGGTGCGCGCCGGCGGTCTCGAATGGCGCAACGTCGGACCGGCGCTTTCCGGCGGCCGCGTCGCGGCGGTCGCGGGGACCGACCGCAATCCGCGGCTCTACTATCTCGGCGCGGCCGGCGGCGGCGTCTTTCGCACCACCGACGGCGGGCTGAACTGGACCGACGTGTGGACGCGTGCGTCGGTCGGCGCGATCGGCGCCATCGCGATCGCGCCCTCGGATCCCAACGTCGTTTGGGTCGGAACCGGTGAATCGACGCCGCGCAACGACGCATCGTACGGCGACGGCGTCTGGATGACGCGCGACGGCGGTGCGCACTGGGTTTGGCGCGGATTGCCCGACACATATGCGATCGCGAAGATCGTCATCGATCCGAACGATCCGAATCGCGTGCTCGTCGGGGCGCTCGGCAATCCATTCCTCGACTCAGCCGCGCGTGGCGTTTATCGCACCACCGACGGCGGCAAGACGTGGCGGCACACGCTCTCCGTTGGTCCGCAAAGCGGCATCTCCGATCTCGCACTCGACGAACGGCATCCGGAGGTCGTCTACGCCGGCGTCTGGCAATTCCGGCGCACGCCCTGGACGTTCACGAGCGGCGGCCCGCTCGACGGTATCTACAAGTCGACGGACGGCGGCGCCACGTGGCGCGCTTTGCGCGGTCACGGATTGCCTGCCGCGCCGATGGGGCGCATCGGGTTGGCGGTCGCCCCGAGCGATTCGCGCCGCCTCTACGCGCTGATTCAATCGCACGCGGGTTTGCTCTGGCGTTCGGACGACGGCGGCGCGCATTGGCGCTTGCGTTCGCGCGACACGCTAATCGATCAGCGGCCCTTCTACATGAGCCGGCTCGCCGTCGATCCGACGAATCGCGATCACGTGTTCTTTTCATCGGAAAATCTCATTGAAACGTTCGACGGCGGAACGACGTTCGAAGACATTTCATCCGCGGTGCATCAAGACCATCACGGCATGTGGATCGCGCACGATGGCCGGCGCATGATCGAAGCGAACGATGGCGGCGCTCCGATTTCGGTCGACGGCGGAAAGCATTGGGATTGGCGTTTTGCGATCGTGCTTTCGCAGATCTATCACGTGGGCTACGACGATGCGAACCCGTATCGAGTATGTGCCGCCATGCAAGACGACGACTCATACTGTGGCCCGTCGAATTCGCTCAGCCAGCTCGGCATCACCGATCGCGATTGGCGCGACGTCGCGAACGACGCCGACGGCACGTGGGTGTGGCCCGAGCCCGGAAATCCGAATGCCGTTTGGAACGTGGGTGTCAACGAACTCAACGGTCAGCTCGGAATCTTCGATTTGAATTCGCGCCAAGACGTGGACATCAGCCCCGACGTCACCGATACGAATGGTCGTGGATTGGCCGGGCTTCCGCATCGCTTCAACTGGGAAGCGCCCGTGGCGTTCTCGCGAGCGCAACCCGGCGTTGCGTATTTCGGCGGCAACGTGCTCTTCGAAACGCGCGACCGAGGGCGCACGTGGCAGACGATCAGTCCCGACCTGACGCGCAACGATCCGGCAAAACAGCAAGTTGCCGGAGGCCCGATCAACACCGACGTTTCGGGGGCGGAATTCTACGACACGCTGCTCGACATCGCGCCCTCGCCACTCGACGGGAACGTGCTTTGGACCGGAAGCGACGACGGTGTCATTTCGCGCACGAGCGACGGGGGCGCGCACTGGCAAAACGTTACGCCGCAAAATCTCGCGCCGTGGGGACGCGTCGACACCGTCGAGGCCTCGCGAGCTTCGGCGCTGCGCGCGTACGCAGCGGTCGACCGTCACTTGCTCGGCGACCGCCGGCCCTACATCTATACCACCGATGACGGAGGCCGCACGTGGCGCCTTATCGTCGGCGGATTGCCGGCTTTTGAATTCGCACATGTCGTGCGCGAGGATCCGCAAAACCCCGACGTGCTCTACGCAGGCTTGGAGCAAGGCGTCTGGCTGAGTTTGGACCGTGGCGCGCATTGGGAAACGCTGCGCCACAACATGCCGGCAGTCTCGATTCACGATTTGCGGATCGAGCCGCAGTCGCACGACCTGATCGCCGGTTCGCACGGTCGCGGAATTTGGATTTTGGACGATCTCACGCCGCTCGCGCATCTCTCCGACGCGCAGACCGCCGGCGCGCCGGTGCTCTTTGCGGTCCGGCCCGCGTACGTTTGGTATCTCTGGTGGGAGGGGCTTTACGGCGTTCACGACACCGAATGCTGCGTGCCCGACGGAACATTCAGCGGGGAAGATCCGCCGTACGGCGCGTTGATTTCGTACTACTTGCCGCAGAGCCTCACCGGCGTTCGCGTAGACATCGTCGACGCGCAAGGCCAGGTCGTGCGTCGTCTTTCTCCCGCAAGCAACGCCGGCGTGAATCGTTTCGCATGGGACCTCGCCGAACAACCTCCGGTTCCGTGGGACCGAGCGCGCGATTGGAACCGTGGTCCCGACGACGGGCCGCCGGTCGTACCCGGGAATTATTCGGTGCGCCTTCGCGTTGCGGGGCAAACGCTTTCGCAGCCGATTTCGGTGCTTGCCGACCCGCGCGCCGCATGGACGCAAGCCGATTATGTCGCGCGCAATCAGTTCTTACGCGAACTCGACGACGAGCTTTCCGGCGTCGACCAGGCCCTCAACCATTTGGACGACCTGCGCGCACGCACGGCACCGGCGATGCAACGCAAGATTGCGCACGTTTATGGCCAATTTACGTCCGGCGTGGTCAACTCGGAAGACAACCAGTGGATGCCCGACCGCTTGCGCGAACGGCTGACCAATTTGCAAGGAGTCGTCGCGTTGTCGCAGGGGCCGCCGCTACCGCCGCATCTGCGCGAAGCCGCCGCCATTCGCACGCAGTATCGCGAAGCCATGGAAGCCTATCACGCTTTTCTTGCCGCATCGGGATTGGAGAACGCACCATGACGTCACTGCATCGCCGTTTGCTCGCCCTCTTCACGCTCTGCAGCGTCCTCGCATGGATCGCCGTGCCGTTCGATCCGGCCCGCGCCGGGACGACCGGTTCGCTGAGCGGAGTCGTGGTCGATGCGGATAGCGGAGCGCCGGTTGCGGACGCGCGCGTCGTTGCGAGCAGTCCTTCGCAGACGGCGACTGCGACGAGCGACGCGTCGGGACATTTCACGTTCGTTTCGGTCGCACCGGACGACTACACGATCACCGTGGAACACAGCGGCTACGACAACGTCTCGGTCGCCGGAAACATCGTATTCGCGGACGCGATGCAGCGCGTGCGCTTGACCATGCACAAGACACTGAAGCAAATCGCGTTAGTAAAATCGCGCGCGAGCACCGAGCTGGTGCGGTCGGGAACGACGTCGGACGTTTATTCTATCAACGCCAAGCAGCAAGCGATCGCAAGTCAATTGGGCGGCGGCGGCAACCTCAATAGCGCCTATTCGGCGATCGCCGCCGTTCCGGGCGCGTACGTTCCCACCAATCAGACGGGATACTTGCAAGCCGTACACGTGCGCGGCGGCGATTCATACGAGGTGGGTTACGAATTCGACGGCATTCCGGTGAACCGCGCATTCGACAACTACAACTCGAGCTCGCTTTCGTCGCTCGGGCAGCTGGAATTGCAGGTGTACACGGGCGCCACGCCGGCCAACGGTGAGGCACAGGGCCTGGCCGGTTTCATCAATCAAGTCATTCGCAGCGGCACGTACCCGGGCTACGGAACGGCCGAGCTCGAAATGGGCGGCCCGACCTTCTACCACAGCCTCACGCTCGAGGCCGGCGGTGCAACGCCGAATCGCAATTTCAGCTACTACCTGGGCGTCGGCGGATGGAACCAAGACCATCGCTACGTCGACAATTTCGGCGGAGCGTATCTCGCTCCGCAATTCGGCCCCATCCTTGACGGATGCCCCTCTCCGCTCCCGGCAAACGCACCCGCTTCGTGCCTGCAAAACGGCCAGCCGGTGGTCGGGCTTCCGGCATCGGTCGGTGGCGCGTATCCGAACGGCTACATTCTGGGGCCGATCGGTTTCGGCGGCGAGTCCCCGAACATTTTCGATCGGACTATCGTGGCAAACGTCCACATCGGTATTCCGCACAATCACGGCGATGTCAAAGACGACGTGCAATTGCTGTACGACAACGACGAAGTATTCTCGCCCTTGATGATCTCGGTGAACGACGAGGGCTTGACGAATTTTGTGGGGACCACGTACCCCAGCGGAACGCTACCCTACTACACCGACGTTTTCCAGTACAACGGTCCTCTCGGGTCGGTCTTGAGCAGCGGCACGGCAAACGTCGTGCCGTACTTCTTTCCGTCATCGCCGACGCAGCGCATCTTCAACGGCGTTCCGTTCGCCGGAGGAACGTATACCGGACCGGTTTGCCCGCCGGCGTGCGCTTACATCCCTCCGAACAACCGCGACGTCAATTTCAACGCGCAGTCGATCGTCAAACTGCAATACCAGAAGAATTTTTCAACCGAAGCGTTCTTACGCGTTTATGGTTACACGTACTACTCTAACTGGCTCGCAACCGGGCCGAGCAGCTCGTGGCAACCCTATACCGGGCTGGACTCCGGAGACTACGAATTGATCTCGCACACCCGCGGGATAAGCGCCTCATACACGCAACAGTTCGGCTCGCAGCATTTGGTCGAAGGGCAGGCGTCCTACACCGCGTCCAACGTCATTCAAATTTTCAACACACAGGTGTTCAACTATCCCGGCTTCTCCGTCAATGCAACGAACGCCGATCAATTTGCGGTGTTGGTCAACCCGAACGACTTGACCAGCGGCAAATGTTATGCCTTGCCCACGGGGAGTGCAACCGCGGCAAACGAAACGACCTGCAACGCTTCGATCTCCTCGGCGACCTTTGCCTCGCAGGCCGGCACGTTCATGAACGGTGGCGTGCTCTCAGACGCAACGGCAACGCCGTTTCCATCACTTAGCGGATTGACGTGCGGGAGCGGCCCGTGCGCATTTTATGCAGTCGAAAATGGACCGTATGGCGATTACGACAACAATATGCCGATCCTCTACGGCTATTCGCTGACCGATCAATACCGCCCGAACGACAAGCTGCTCTTCAATCTCGGGTTGCGGCTGGACACGTACTACTACCCGATCGACAACACGCAAACGGGACCGGCGCGGACGTTCTGGTTCAACGCGTTCAACAACGACTCGTGCTACAACACGCAATTCCTGACGATCGTCGACAAAACGCAAATCGGGCTGTTGCCCGAAAATGCGTGCTCGACCGCGGGCTCGCAGTACCAAGCGGCAACGCTCTACAATCCCGCAAACCTTTCGTACACGTACAATATTCTGCAGCCTCGCATCGGCATGACCTACACGATGAATCCCGACACGGTCTTACGCGCGAGCTATGGAAAATACAATGAGCAACCTTCCTCGGCATACGAAAGCTACGATTCGCTTCAGCAGAACTTGCCGGCGGTACTCTCGCAATACTACGCTCTTGGTTTCAACTCTCCGGGGCATCAAGTGCGTCCGCCGATTTCGTACAACACCGACTTCTCGTACGAGCGGCACTTCAAGGGAACGGACATGTCGATCAAGATCACTCCGTTCCTTCGCCAAACGCAGGATGCAATCGAGAACTTCTACATCAACACGAAGTCTGCGATCATCTCGGGTCTGAACGCCGGGGCGCAAACTTCCGACGGCTTCGAGCTGGCTTTCACCAAAGGTGATTTCGAGCGCAACGGCTTCGCCGCCGACCTCGCATTCGCATACACCAATACCTACGTCAAGTACTCCACTCTCTCCAACGGCAACACGCTGCTCTCCGGCATCAACGCCGACATCATGACGTACAATGCATACACGCAGGCGTGCGCGACTGGGACGGCGATTGCGAGTCTCTGCGGTGCGACGACCAATGGCCAAACCGCAGCGGCGTGTTATACGCCCGCTGGAGCGCCCGATGCAGTCTGCGCGGCCGGCGACATCGCCAATCCCTACTGGAACGATCAGCCCCGCGGCACGCTCAACCCGAACGGCCACTATCTGCCGTACTCGACCCTGCCGGGTGCGATCGGCACGGGCGTCAACGCGTACAATTATCCGTACGTCGCGACGCTCATTCTCAATTACAAGCACGACAAATTTGCCTTCACGCCGTCGTTTCAATTCGTTGCCGGCAATCGCTACGGCGCGCCGGAAGTCTGGCCGGGAATCGACCCCGCCGCAGGCTGCAGCCCGCTGAGCGCGCCGCCGGCGAGCGATCCGCGATACAGCTACGGCTTCCCCACGGGAACGAACACGTCGTACTCGTACGACGCGCACACGTGCCTCGGGTTACTCCCGGCGATTCCCGACGTCTATACCGGCGTTTTCGATCAAATCGGCGCATTTCGCGAGCCGGCGCAGCTCGTCATCAATGCGCGGGCTACCTACGATCTCACGCCGAAAGTATCGCTCGCGCTGACGTTGACGAATCTCTTGGACAACTGCTTCGGCGGCCAGGTGACTTCGTTCACGTACTTCTGGGGCAGTCACGTGTGCAGTTATACGGGCATTATCGGTGCAGCATCGCCGGTCGGCAATGCATACAACCCGGGCGACAACGTGCAGCGGTTCCTGCAATATCCGTATCAGCCGGATTTCGCCACGTACAACGATCTTTCGAGCTCGACCACGCAACCATTCAATGCGTACTTGAGCTTGAACATCAAGATCTGATAGTGCGGGCGCGGCCGCCGGCGCTGTTGCTCGTGCTCGCGCTGCTCGGAGCTTCGCCGCCGGTTCCACCGCCGGCAAAGAGTATTCTCATACCGGCCGGAACGGCCGTCATCGTGGCCGCGGTCGGAAGGGTGTCGTCCGCCAAGGCGCATCCCGGCGATTCGTTCGACGTGCGTGTCACGAGCGACGTCGCAATCGGCCGTTCGATC
>JAFAIW010000188.1 GCA_019236495.1 Vulcanimicrobiota bacterium
TCTCATTCGTTTCTCCCGGCTACGCCATATTGGGATAGCCAGAAATCCCCAGACGCCCGAGACCGGGAGGACGACGTGCTGATTTCCGAGCGGCTGCGCCAAGAACACACCGCATATCTCGAGGAAACCCCGTGGCCGGCTCCGGCCACGAAGATGCAACCCGACGCGCGCATTCTGCGCACCACCGACGTCGCCGCACTCTCCACGCTTTTCGGAGATGCCGCCGAGTGCATCCAGCTCACCGCCGGACGCTTTCACGCTACCGCAGTGACCGTTCAGCTTCGCCACCTTCGCATGACGCGCCTGACCGCTTCCACCGGGGTTCAACTGCGGATCGAACCACCAGCGCCGCGCCTTCTGCTTGGATATCTCAGTGACGGCAATCCGCAGCCGATCGCCAACGGTCAGGCGTGGTTTCAAACCGACGTCCTCCTGGTTCCGGGCGGCGGATTGAGCCTCACCATTCCAAATAGCGGGTCTACCGTTTGGATCGAGATCGACCGCGAACATCTCGCGCGGATCGTGCCGCCCTTGCTCGCCGTCGCCGGGCAGGATCGCGCCGTCACGCTGCCCTTGTCGCTGCCGCCGTACCGCAAGCTCGACCGGGCGATCTCCGATGTTTTTGAATTGGCCGCAGAACGGCACGCTCGAGAGTTCGCGCCGGACACCACGATTCTCGAGCGCACGCTTTCCGCCGCGCTGACCGCTCCGCTACGGACGTCGCAACCGCGCGTACAACGCAAGACCAGCCTCCGTCGCACGGAACTCGTTTATCGCGTCGAGCAGTACATGTGGGAACACATCGAGGAAGCGCCCTCGCTCCGCATGATTTGTGCCGCAACCGGGGCGCGTATGCGTTCGCTCATTTACGCTTTTGAATCCGTCGTCGGCATGAGCCCGATGCAATATCTCAAGATTCGCCGGCTGAACGCGGCTCGCCGCAAACTTCAACATCCGAGTGCGAATCAGTGGCGCATTGCGGACATCGCCGCCGATTGCGGTTTTTGGCACATGGGCCACTTTGGATCGGACTACAAACAACTTTTCGATATCACGCCCTCGCAAACGTCCGACTTGCCGGCAACGACGGTAGATTATCTCGAGTTGACCTCGAACGCTCGGTAGCGTATGAAGCGTTCGACCTTTCTTACCGCCGGCGGCGCCGCCGCGGTCGGTACCCTCGGCACGGCCTCCGGCCCTGCAATCGCGCAAAGCGCTTCTTCCGCTCGCCTTGGGAGACGCGCGCTCATCCTGAGCGGCGGCGGTGCTCGCGGCGCGTACGAAGCCGGGGCGGTGCAGGCTCTCGTGGACCAGCAGCATCTTTCCGACGGCCAGCCTCTCGATTTCGATATGGTCTGCGGCACGTCGATCGGCGGCCTCAACGGCTATTTTATCGCGACTGCGCAGTATTCGTTACTCAAGCACCTCTGGCTCGATGTCATACCCAATGCCGGCATCCTGCGCGTCAAGCAACCGTACGAAAAAATCAACGACGCTAACGCGGGACTAGTGTCGCGACTCGACGCCGCCCTCGATCTCGGCAAAGGTTTGGTGAACGGCCTGCTCGGCGTCATCGACACGACGGGCATTCGCACGCTGCTGCGGCAGTACGTCGGCCCCGGAAGCGCGGTGCATTTGCCGTTTTATGCCGCCACCACGAACCTCACGCGACAGCTTGGCCAAGCCTTCGTCCGCCGCGCGACGACACCGGTCGGGCTACAAAAGCAATCGCTCAATGATAGTTTGCTCGAAGATTACACCTTCGAGAAGATCCGCGAGGCCGACGACGCGATTCTGCACGACGTGCTATACGCGACCGCCGCCATCCCGATCGCCTTCGATCCGGCCGAAATACCGCGGACCGACGGGACGGGAACGAGTCTCTACGTCGACGGCGGCGTTACCGAAAACGTTCCGATCAATATTGCCCGCCGCTGCGCCGAAGTGCTTCACGTCGTGCTGGTAGATCCTCCTCGAGAAACACTCGACGTGACGTATCCGGGGGCGGTTTCGGTTGGCCTGGGCGTCTTCAGCACCATGCAGTACCGCATTCTGCAATATCAGATCTTGCTCGCGCTCGTGACCAGCACGCCGCAAAATCCCGTCCAGCCCTTCGTGATGCGTCCGGCCGAGCCGCTTCCAGGGAAGTTCGAAGACTTCGGTAATGCCGGTGCGCTGGCGGCAATGTGGAACGTCGGTTACAACGACGGCATCACGGGTTGGCGCACGCCAAGCATTCCGGCGATCGACACGCTGCAATAAATATCGCAACGCGTTCTTGCGCGATTCGGATACGACCGCGCATCCCGGAATGCTATAACGGAAGGCGATGAAACGAACCTTACGCCTCTGCCTCGCCGTTGCTGTCTTCTTTGGTTTGTGCCGCCTCGGCACTCTCGCTCAAGAATCACCCTCGCCGGCGCCTTCGCCCGCCGCGCCGCCGACCGCCGCTCCAGTGCCGGCGCCAACCCCCGATCGCAGCACGCACGTGAGCGTCACACCCTATCTCTGGCTGCCGGGCGTAAGCGGAACCTTCAAGTTCGACCGCTCCTCATTGCCCATTTTGGGCACTCCGGCCCCGGGCGATATTCACATCGACGTCAACGCATCGCAAAGCAGCGTCCTAAGTCACCTCAATAGCGCGGCACTCTTCAGCGCGGAAATTCGGAACAATCGCCTGGCGCTTTTCGGCGACTTTATGTATCTGAATTTGAGCGGGCAGAATTCGCAAATTCGCGATCTCAGCGGACCGCTGGGAATCATCACCGTTCCGATCAACTCCACCGCGAGCATTCAAATCAATTCGACGATCTATGAAGTCGCGCCGTCGTACACGATCACGCCGCCGGGCCCGTCGACATTGGACGTTTTTGCGGGATTCAGATCGGCCGGCGTAACGACGAATCTCGGCTGGACGTTCACGGGACCCGTCGGCATACTGCCGGTGGTCGGGAATGCTACGAAGACCGTCAACCTCAATGACTGGATCTTCGGGGTGCGCGGCAGGCTCGGCGGAAACTCGCATTGGTTCTTCCCGTACTACGTTGATTTTGGTTCGGGAAACCTCACGAACACGACGAACCAATGGCTGGCGGGCGGCGGGTATGCGTTTTCACACGGCGCCTTGATTTTCGCGTATCGAAGCCTGACGTACAGCGCGAACGCCATTCCGATTCAAAGCCTCACGTTCCAAGGCCCCTTGCTGGGTTATCAGTTCCGATTCTAAGGGCTGCTCGTCGGAGAGGGGACGAGGTTGATTTTGAGCGGCGACCAGTTCGCCGGCAACACTTCGATTTCCGTAACGTAGTGCGTCCCATTGAAATTGGCTGATGGATTCGAGTAGTGGACGCGCACGTGATCGCCGGTTTTCAAAGCCGACAATGAGGTCTTTTGCCCGTGTGCATCCAGGACGTTATCGAAGGAACGGTCGAGTACGAAATAGCGTGCTTTCCCGGAATTGCTAACGGTGATCTGCTTCGGAGTAACGGACTGCAACGTACCGATCCAAGCTCCCGTCGGTTGCTGCGCGAACACCGGGCCGGCTAGCGAACAGAGTGCCGCTATGATGGCAATGTATCGCAACATCTTTTCAATACCTCCGCGAATTCTTGAGTTCCGTAGACCCGGAAGGGACCCTGCCCGCCATGTCACAATTCGTACTTTGAGTTACGCACTTTTTGGAGGATTCAATGTTCCCTCGCATGCTCGCGCGATGCGCTCTCTTTCTGGCAACTCCGCTCTTCTTGCTCGGTGTAGAAACAACGCCGGCAACGCAACAACTCCACGGCCACGACCTGATCCACGTTTCGAATTGTCATCCGTCGATGAATGAGATGACCAGCTATCCGTCCGCGTATTACCCATATGCAGGGCGGCCGTGGGGATGGACCAGCGTATACGGCTACGCGTATACGATGCCACCGGTAACCACGACGAGTCCGGCGCTGCAAATCGACTACACGAACGTCTACACGAAACCGATGAAGGACATCGAGTTCGGACTCGTCGCGCGCGGCGTTCTCATCGCCGAAGTGCGAGACGTCGGCACGTTCTCTCCGGGCGCGGAAATCAAGCACAAGTTCGGAATCAGCGAAAATGTCTTCCCGATCGGGACGGGACTCCCGCAGTGCGTTCCGCTGAAGATCACGTTCGAAGACGGGACGAAGTGGAAGAGCCCGCGGCTGCCGGCGCTGCGTCAAAGCGCGATGTAGCGAAAACTAAGCGGGTTTTTGCGAGACCAGCGTAAGATTCGAGGCGTCCAGGGCGTATGTTCCGGCCGCCACTGTCGCGTTCGGTTTCGCGCAGATGACGCTTCCGTTCGGGCCGTTGATCACGACGAGATTCGACGGCCCGCACGGCGTCTGTTCCAACTTGTAGCTCGCCAGCAATTTCGCGCCCGCACTGTCCGGCTGCACTTGATATGACGTGACCGTCTGGCCCGACGTGTTCACCGCGGTCCCGTACGCGACGGCCCAGGCGGACGCAACCGCGAAACCGCCCCAAAAGCCTCCGCCCCAATACGTGGGCACCGGATACCACGCATATCCGCCGTTCCAGCCCCAGGCTGCGTAACCGCCGTAGACTGGGTTTGCCACATACGCGCTTCCATACGGACCGCTCGCGGAGGCGCTATGCGACACGTATCCGTTGTTCGCAGTCGTCGAGCCGTGGTAGCTCTGGCCGTAAACGTTGCTTGCGTTCGTATTGTGGTAGTACGTATGGTTGTACGCATTGCCGCCGCTTTGCGTGTTGTACGAGCCGTATGCGTTGCTGCCACCCGCGTTGCGGCTATAGTTTCCGGTATTCGCGTTCGCGGAGCCGCTGCTGTAGTGCGTCCCGTAGCCGTTCGAAGCGCTCGAGTTGTGACTATACTGGCCGTTCGATGCGCCCGCATTGGTCGTGCGGCTGTAATTGCCGTTATTCGCGGTTGTCGTACGATCGTATCCGCTCGAGGTCATACTCCCACTGGTCGTGCGCGATGTTCCGGCGGGTCCCGTGCTGGAATGACTCATCCCCTGCCCCGCGTCGTTGTGAAAATCGAAACCTCCCGACGAACCACCCGAAGGGCGCGAAAATCCTCCGCCGCCACCACGAGCCAACGACGGTGCGGATGCGCTCATCGCAGCGATGACGGCCAGTGCACCGCATGCCACCGCAAACTTACCAACGTTCATTTCTTCACCTCGTCGACAACGCCGGTCAGCGAAACGTACGTCCCGGCTTTCGTTTGCACCGTCATCAGTACGCCGCGCGGGGGAAGCTGCGTCGTCGAGTGCGATAGCTGCTCCACCGAGCTCCCGGGATTCACCCAAACGGTTCCCGAGGCAAGCGCGATCTGCCGCGACTCCCCGTGTTGATGCAAGGTGGCGTCATAGGGATAGCACCGCACCAGCACGTCCAACTTCGTGCACGCTGCCTTGCCCAAAACGATCGAGCCTTTCTTGTCTTTCGACGTAATCGTCATCGTTTCGTTGTCGATGGCGATACGCACGTTCTGATAGATCTTTACGGAACCGTCGCGCTGCTGAACGCGCAGCGTTCCGTCTGCAGAAGCGGCGGAAATGCATCCGATGACGAGGGCGAGCGCCCAAAGAACCGTGGCAGCAACACGCACGCGCCTACCTCCTTGCGACATGCCGGTGCCATCAGTCTAGCAACCGCCGCAGCAACGAGCATACCGAAAAGCGCAAGGGGTGCGCGAGATTCGAGGCATCGGCCGAATCTCGTGACGCTCACCGGTGGGGCGGAGCGACCGCCCCAACCGGTGTCCGGCGTCACCAACTGCTAGCCGTTGGTTGCTGGCCTCCTCGTTGCCGTTTTCACGAGCCGAACTGCGACAAGAGTGCCGCAGTATCGAATCGCGCAAACGTCACTTGTGGAGGGGTGAGCACTGCCTTCAACTGCGCTCCCACGCCGTCGAAGGAGTTGGTCTTCACGGCGTTTTGCAGGATCGCATTGACTTGCGACTGCTGGTCCGCCGTGAGGTTCAGGTTCGCGTATGGGTTGATGCCCGCTTGTTGGGCATCTTTGACATCGGCCGCCCACTGATCGGGAGTGATCGGGTCCGGTTTGGTCGTGGGTGGGCCGCTCGGCTTCTGTGGGTTGCCGAACTGCGCCACCGCAGCCGCGATGTCTGCTTTGGCAAAGGCTTGTTGCGCCGGAGTAAGGACCGCTTGAATTTGCGTTCCCACGCCTTTGAAACTTCCGCTTTGCCGCGCAGCTTGGATGATGGACTGGATTTGGCTGCGTTGGCTCGAGGTCAGGTCCAGGTTCGCGAACGGGCGAAGGCCGGCTTGACGCGCATCTTGGATGTCTCCAAGAACGCCGCCGACGCCTCCGCTGGGGATCGTGCTCATTGGACCTCCTTTCCCAATGGGGATCGGAAGCGAGGGCCTATCTGGTCCTCGCCCTGTTAGCTTGCGCCTTCGAGCGGCCGCTTGGGTTAATTGCACGTTAGGAGAGGGTAAGAAGCCGACAAACGAGCCCCGGCAAGGTTTTCCCACCCCGGCGCGTATCGTCGGTGCATGAACCGTGCAACACGCCTCTTTTTAGGCGCGGCGGTTGCGCTGAGCCTCAGCGCGCCGGCCGCCGCAAATCCGCCGTCTTTCGACACGCTCGAGTACCGGGGAATCGGACCGGCTATCGCCGGCGGCCGGACGACCGCAGTCGCCGGAAGTAACGTGGATCCGCACGTCTACTATGCGGGTGGGGCCGCGGGGGGCGTCTTCAAGAGCACCGACGATGGTTCGTCGTGGGTTGCGGTCTTCGACCACCAGCCGGTCGCGCCGATCGGCGCGATCGCGGTTGCGCCCAAAGACCCCAACGACGTCTGGGTGGGCACCGGCGAAAACAATCCGCGTAACGAAATGGAGCGCGGCGACGGCATCTGGCATTCGCGCGACGGCGGCAAGACGTGGGTGCATCTCGGCCTGGACGATGCGGGATCCATTTCCAATATTTCCCTCGATCCGCGCAATCCACGACGCGTCGTCGTCGCGGCGCTCGGACAACTCTTTCGCGACAATACCACGCGCGGGATTTTCATCACCACGGACGGCGGCGCGCATTGGAAGCGCACCCTGTACGTTGGACCGGGGGTCGGCGCATCAGATCTAACGCGCGTACCCGACGCGCCCGACACGCTTTTCGCGGGCCTCTACTACGTCCGGCGCAAGCCTTGGACCATGATCAGCGGCGGCCCGGGCGGCGGAATCTTTCGGTCCGACGACGGCGGAGCGACGTGGCGGCGGCTGACCGAGCGCGGTTTGCCCGCTTCGCCGACCGGGCGTATTGGTTTGGCGTCGGGCACGCACGGGCGCGTGTATGCGATCGTCCAGGCCAAAGGCGGCGATCTGTGGCGATCCGACGACCGCGGCACGACGTGGAAACTCATGCCGCACAGTCCGCTCGTCGGCGCGCGGCGTTTCTACTTCTCGCGCGTGTACATCGATCCGGCAAACAACGATCGCTTGATTTCGGTCGGCTTAATTCTCTCAATGACGACCGACGGAGGCCGGACGTTTCACAAGATCGCATCGAATGCCGGCTGGGATTACCATTACGTGTGGTGGTCCGCGGACGGACGACGCGTTTTCGTCGGATCGGACGAAGGACTCGTAGCTTCGAACGACGGCGGAGAACGCTGGAAGCAGTCATACGATTTGCCTTTTGCGCAGCCGTATCACGTCGGCTACGATGAAACGCTTCCGAACTATCACGTTTGCGTCGGCTTGCAAGACGATAGCTCGTGGTGCGGCTCCGCGAACGGCGACAGCGGTCTCGGCGTTCTGAACCGCGATTGGTGGACGATCGGCCCAGGCGACGGCATGTGGGCCGAATACGATCCGCTCGATCCGCACTACATTTGGTCGACTTCCACCGCATCGGGAACGGGTCAAGTGTACGTCTGGAATTCGCAGACGCAGCAAGCTTACGAAATTTCGCCGGACGCCGAGCTGAACGGCGGAATCGCAGCCGTGCACTTACGGTACCGCTTCAATTGGGACTCGCCGATCGCGTTCACGCACGACGGGAAAGCGCTCGTCGGCGGAAACGTGATTTTCGAAAGCGCGGATCGCGGCATTCATTGGACCGCCGCGAGTCCCGACTTGACGCGCAACGAACCCTCGCATCAACAAGTCCCGGGCGGCCCGGTCGACCAGGATATGTCCGGCGCCGAAACCTCCGACACGATTCTCGACATCGGTCCGTCGCCGCTTGATGCGAATCTGATCTGGGTTGGAACCGACGACGGTCTCGTGCAGGTCACGCGCGACGGCGGCCAGCATTGGCAAAACGTCACGCCGCGGGGTATGCCCGAGTGGGCCCGCGTTTCAACCGTCGAGCCCGGACGCTTCGCAGCGGGTACCGCGTTCGCGGCCGCCGACCATCACATGAGCGGAGACGACCGGCCCTACGTCTTCGCCACGGACGACTACGGCGCGACCTGGCACTCCGCGACCGGCGATTTGCCGCAAAACCTGTACGTGCGCAGCATCCGCCAGGATCTCAAAAATCCCAATCTTCTCTACGCGGGAACGCAACGCGGCGTGTGGGCATCGTGGAACCGCGGGGAGCACTGGCAATCGTTGCGGCTCAATATGCCCGCCACCGCGATCTTCGATCTCGAAGTGCAACCGGCGATGAACGACTTGCTCGTCGCCGCGCACGGGCGCGGCGTGTGGATTCTCGACGACTTGACGCCATTGCAGCAACTCGCCGGCGTGTCGGCCGCGAACCTCACGCTCTTTCCGGTGCGCGACACCTACCGCTGGTGGCGGTGGAGTCCCATAAATTCTTTTACCGACGGCTCCCTGCCGTCAAATGAATTCGTTGGTCCGAATGTCGACTATGGGGCGTTGATCACGTACGCACTGCCGCGCAAACCGCGCTCCCTCTCCATCGACGTCGTCGATGCGCAAGGACGCATCGTGCGCCATTTGACGAAGGACTTGAAGAAAATCGTCGGACTCAACCGCGCGAGCTGGGATCTCCAAGAAGACGGGCCCATCAAGTGGATGGGAACGTTCCAGCAAAATCGCGGTCCAGACGAAGGCGCCGAAGTCCTGCCCGGCACGTACACGATCCGCCTGCACGCCGACGGTGCGACGAAAACGCAAACGGTGGTGGTGAAGGCGGACCCTCGCGACTCGCTGACCGCCGATGCGATGCAAGCTCGGTACGCGACCCTCGTGCAACTCAACGACGAACTCGGCGGGATCGACAAGATGCTCAACACGATCGACGGGCGCCTGCGACACGCTACGCCCGCGCAAACCGCGTCCCTCGTCGCGTTTCGAGCGCGTCTTACCTATAATCCGCGAAACGTCGAGGACCTCGGCGGGCCACCCGGTTTGCGCGAACGCCTCCTCGACCTTCTCGGGCGCATCAACAGCACGGCCTTACAGCCGCCCACCGCGGCGCAAGCCGATGAAGCGGCACGCTTGAAGGAAAGCTACGGCGGAATTTCGGCGGCCTGGGAAAGCGTAGGACGCTAGCACTTCTGCGCAATTGCCACGAGGTGTAAACCTAGCCCCGCTCCGAGCGCCAAATTGCGGAACGTCGCCCCCAATCGCACCCCGTCGAGAAGGCGGTGCAGTCGCGTGGAATTGACGAGACGATAGACGCCCTTCGATCCTCCGCCCAAGATCACGGAGCGAACGCGCACGTGCTGGAACCGGGGACGCAGCAAGCGACGCAGTTCTCGGCGCGTTACGACATTCTCTACGGGTTGCGCCGAGCGAATAGCGGGCGGGGTGGCGCGCACGTTTTTCGCGTTTGGCGTCGTCAAGACGAGCCAGCCCCCCGGCTTGAGAATTCTCCGGGCCGTGTCGAGATATGCTGCTTGGTCGACGATATGCTCGAGGACTTCGTGACTGACGACCAGATCGAACGAGTTTGCGGCGTACGACCAGCCCACCGCATCCGCGCATTCGAACGAAACGTGTGGATAGCGCCGCCGCGCACCGGCAACTGCCACCTCCGAGAGTTCCACGCCGGTGGTTTCTCCGAGACTCCCGAGCATCGACGTCAACCAGCCCGTGCCGGCGCCGAGTTCGCAAATGCGCGGCCGCTGAACACCGGTTCGCAAGATTTCCTCAAACACGGCCACTGCGCGCGTCAATTGATTCGCGTTGGCGAACTGCCGCCGCGGATCGCTCCACTCGCGATCGTAAAATTCTCGCTGCATTTCGAGGTCCATCGTTCGAGCATAAGCAAGACACCCGGCGTTCGATAGGCCCAACAGGCCCAATGTCGCGTCACCGTCCGCCGGGTATAAGCAACCACATGCGAACGCTCACGATCGCAATCGGCCTTCTGATCCTGGCCGCACCGGCCGCCGGACAGACACTCGCTTCCACAACCGGCGCGGCCGGCAGCAGCCCGCTCGCCATGCCGCAATTCTCCGCGCAAGGCAGCCCGCCGGCGTTTTCCATTCTCACGCAAGAGACGCAGCAAAATGCCACCATCGCCGCAGACATTTCAGCGGTCATGGCCTCGATTGGGAACCTCAGCATGAATGCCTCGCCCATCGCGCCGTCCGGCGTGATGGGTTCGACGACGGCCGCCCCTGCGGCGCCGTCGTATGCAGGTTCGCCCGCAGCCGGACAATCCGCCGGCGCTGCGCCGTTCCCGATTGCGCCGTCTGCGCCGCCGATACAAACCGGAACGGGCGGCATCGGCGCGCCTGGTAGCGGCGGAATGTTCGGTGCACCCGCCCCCGTGGCGACACCGTAAGCGAGGTCAGCCACCGAGCGACGCGAAAAGCGATGCGTGCTCGACTTTGCGGCCACGCATCTTCCTTTTTCCGAGATCTGCACGCACGCTCGCGTCGTCGTGCATTACGGCGCGGGGGCCGATGCATATCGCGCGCTGGCTCGCGCGCGCGGCGCAGAATCGATCACGGTAAACGATCGTCTTCCAACGAACGCATTTCCGCCCGGCGCCCCGATCGACGTCATCCACTTGTACGACGTCTTCGCGGATGCATCCGACGCGACGATCGACGACGTCATTCGAGCCGCCACGACCGCGTTGGCCGACGAGGGTGTGCTGGTGATACGGGAACGCGCCGGCGGAACGCCCAAGCTCGAGCGGACCTATCGCGCCTTCTCGCAGCTCGGTTTGCGCATCATCGGCGCGGGCTTCGAAGACGCGGAGCAATCGGCATACTACGCGCTCGGGCGGCGACCATCGGCACCGGCGGATCCCATCGCGTCGCGTCGCGTGCCGCGCTCCACGGACGAACGGACGCGCGTGGTGTTCGAAGGCGAATTCTTTACCTTGCAATCCAGCGCGATCGTCAACCGCGAGCTCGGTCTCGCGCTCTCACGCCTACCGCAGATCGATCTGAGCATCCGCGTCGTCGAGCCGCAATCATATCTCAATGCCGCCGACGCCGCGCGCTTCGCGGCACTCGCGCAGCGTCGCGCCGGCCCCAACGCCGGCGCGGACGTTTACATCCGTCAAACGTGGCCGGCGTATCTCGAGCGGCCGAACGCGCGGCGCTATGCGGCGATCCTGCCGTGGGAATTCGGCGCACTGCCGGCCGCCTGGATTGCTCCGTTGCGCCGCAATGTGGACGAGGTATGGTGCCTTTCGCGCTACGTCCGCGACGTCTATCTTGCCGCAGGCTTTCCGGAGGAGGTGCTGGCAATCGTACCGTGCGGAATCGATCCCGAGGTTTTCACGCCGGACGGCCCGCGCGCTGCGCTGCCCACGCAAAAAGGTTTCAAGTTCTTATTCGTGGGTGGAACCATTGCGCGCAAAGGCATCGACATCTTAATGGCGGCGTACGAAATGGCGTTTTCCCGTGACGACGACGTTTCGCTCATCGTCAAAGACTACGGCTCCCGGGGAGGCTACACCATGATGAGCTTCCGCGGCGAACTCGAGCGCTTCGCGGCCGACCCGTCGAAGCCCGAGCTGCACGTTTTCGACGCCGAGTTGATCGACGCGCACCTGGCGGCGTTGTATCGCGCGTGCGACGCGTACGTTCATCCGTATCGCGGCGAGGGTTTCGGCCTTCCGGTGCTCGAGGCGATGGCATGCGGGTTGCCCGTGGTTGTCACCGAGGGCGGATCGACGGACGATTTCGTTGACGAAGCGGTCGGCTTGCAAATTCGTGCCGTCCACCGCAGCATCGGTTCGACGGCGCACGGCTTCGAGCTCGTCGCCGAGGGGTGGGAGTTCGATCCAAAAGCCGAAGACGTGGCCGCTGCGATGCTCCTCCTTTACCAGAATCGCGAGGGGGCCCGGGCGCTCGGTCGTGCCGCGGCGGTGCGCGCGCGCTCGAAGTGGACGTGGGCCAATGCAGCTCGCATCGCAGCGGCGCGCATCGACGCGCTCTCGAATGCGCCTATTTGACCGAAATCTTCTCCGCGCCGTCCCAGCGCTCGCGACCGCGGTCGCGCACGGCGTCGAGCGTGCACCGGTCGCGGTAGTACGCGGCAACCACATCGCGCCGGCTGATCTCCGCAATGCGTGAGAAAATCTTACCGGCGGTCAGGAACATCCCTTTGCGAAATTCCTCCATCCCCGCCTCAAAGACGCGCGCGTTGGAGATCTTCTCTTCCGCCACGTCTTGCGGGTCATTGTCGAAGCACTCGTACAGCTGCACGCTCTTGCGTTTGCCTTTGGCTTTGACGTCGCTCAGGCGGCGAAGCTTAAACGTCCCCGGTTCTTGAAGCTGCTCGACGACCGTGCCGCTCACGAGCAGGCTCGTCCCAAAGGTTTTATTCAAACCTTCGATACGAGAGGCGACGTTGACGACGTCCGAGATGACGGTCGTTTGCATGCGTTCGTTCTCACCGATCGTTCCGAGGATGAGGTCGCCGTAGTGCAAGCCGATACCGATGCGAATGGGCGGATATCCCGCAGCTTGCCGGCCGAGATTGTAGTGGCCAAGCCTTTTCTGAATCTCTACGGCCGCGCTCAGCGCTTCAGTAGGCGCGCCCGGGAAAAGCGCCATGATGCCGTCTCCGATGTACTTGTCGACGAATCCGTTGTGCGCGCGAATGACCGGCGTTACCTCGCGCAAATACGAATTGAGGAAGTTGAAATTCTCTTGCGGAGTCATCTGCTCGGATAGCGACGTGAAGTCCCGAATATCCGCGAAGAAAACCGTCATGCAACGCTCGACGTGATCGCCCAGCTTGACCTCGGCGAGGCTGTTGCGCCCGAGGTTCTCTAAAAACTCGCGCGGTACGAAGCGGCTCGACGCATCGCTGTACACTTGCATGAAAGCCGTTTCATCGGGATCCGACGTGCTCGATTGAACGCGAAGCGTGAATTCGCGCATCTGGCGGCGTTGCAGACACAGCGAGATACGGCGCGTCACGAGCAAGCCGAATTGTTCGTCGAAGGGCGTCAGGATAAAGTCTTCCGCTCCGCGTTGCAAGCACGCGGCAACGCGATCGGCGGCCGAGTACGGCGCCGTAACGATGACCGGAATGCGATGAACGTTCCCGTTGCCCGCCGGTTGGGCCGCGCGCAGCACCGCAAAGACGTCCGCACTGGAGAGCATCAGATCGAGGAGAATCAGATCCGCGTCTTTCCCGGCGACGATTTCCACTGCAGCCGCGGGCGTGACGAACCGGACGTCGGTATGACCGGCGCCCTGGAGGAGCGTCTCGAGGCTCGCGCGGTCGGCCTCTTGGCCTCCGACCCGCACGATGCGCGCAGCCGCCACACCACCCTCCTGATTGAGCCTGCCTGCTTTCGACGCACCCCCTACGCCCTTCCCACGCCGAGCGCAGCGGTGCGCGCGTGGGGTGGGTTGAAGAGATCGATATGTACAGGCTCGCGCTCTGCGGCGCGCTCTTTGCCGCCCTGGCCGCCCCCGCGTGGGGTCAAACCGTGGCCTGTCCGGTCTGTCTGAACGTCAATCAAGCCGCGGCGGTGCAGTGGCAGCTCCAATCGCAGATCGCGCAGGCGCAGTTGGAGCGCGAACTGGAGCGCACGGTCGGAAGCCAGCAACAAACGCTGGCATTGCGGCAGCTGCAGGACCGGACCGATCTGCAGCTCCAGCTCTTCCAGAATGAATTGCTCCTACGACAGTTGCTTTTACAGACTCAACTCGACGAGAGAGAGTCGCAACTCAGAGCGGCGCAACGCCGCGTCGAGCCGAAACCCGGAACTCCGTAAGCGCGCCGCTTCGTTGCATGAAGCAGACGGCTCACCTTCGGAGAGGAATTCATGCAACACCGCCTCAGCTGCCTCGCCCTTGTCTTCGCTTTTCTGGTCACGCTTCGCGGAACGGGAGGCGCGCAATCGGTCGCATCGCTGCCGGCCGGAACGCAACTCAACGCGACGCTCGATACCGCGCTCGATAGCGCGTCCGCCCATGTGGGCGACGCCTTTACCGCTCACGTGCAAGCGCCATACCCATTTGACGATGCCGATCTTGCGGGCGCCGTCGTAACCGGCGAAGTGCTCTCGGTCCAGCGAGCCGGCCAAGGAACGAAACCCAGCATTGGGCTTCAGTTCAACCGTTTGCAGCTCGCCGATGGTTCGGCCGTACCGATCGATGCATTCGTCTCACAGATGCAAACGCAAAATCAAGAGAAGAGCGGGGCGCGCGTCGCGGCCTACACGCTCGGCGGAATGCTGCTCGGGAACGCGCTGGCCAAGACGCTTTTCGGTGCGGCCGGAGGCGGCATCGCGGGTGCCGTCGGCGGCTTTCTCGTCGGAAACAATTACAAGGCGAACATCACGGTGCCGCAAGGCTCGAAGCTCACGCTGCAAATGCGGCGCAACGCAGTCGTGCGGCAACAAACCAGGCAGCCGCAGCGCTAGAGGGTTAGATCGGTGCCTGGCTTTGGTGCTGCGCGTATTCCCGCGCGTTGAAGTACCAATCCGGCATTGACTTCGGGAACGAGATGTCCTTAAAGTGGTACTCCACTTTTTCACCGTCCCCGCTGTAGGACGGATCGACATCGCCATGAATGTCGGTGACGACCGGCATGCCGTCGAGCATGCCCATGGTGATGGTGAAGCTCACGGCGTACACTTTCGGGTCGAGGTCGACGAACAATTTGTCGGTTGCGACAAGCTTGCGCAGCTCGAGCGTCTTCCGGTCGACATAGATCTCACGCAACCGATTGCGGTCGGGATCGCGCCGCGGGATAACGCTCAAATGAAGCTCTCGCCCTTCGATCGCCACGTTCGTTACGCGATACTCTAATTCACCGAATGCGCGTACCGTCGCAATCACCGCCGGGTTATTTCCCGAGGGCTCGGCCGTCGGCACGAACTCTACCGGGTGCGGCGTCGCCGGAGCTTTCTCGAAGACGTCGGCGGTCGGCGGTCCGGGATCGCGCGGTTCGTTGAAGGCGGGGCGTTCAAACGTCATGTCCCCGCGGTAGTCGTCGCGATACACGCGGCGCGCTAATGCCGCACGGTCCGACGTGCGGCACCAGATGTGCTCGGTGTAGCTGTCGACGTAATCCGGGAAGCCGTTGATGTCGTTCTGTTCGCGGACGATGGTGTATTCGACGTAGGGCGGAGGCGGCCGATGTGCACGAAACACCAAACGAATTTGATTGAGCAAGTGCTCGGGACCGGGGAGTTCGGTAGGTGTCGCGGCGGGGGCCGGAAGGGCCGGTGAGGCGCCTCCCCCGATGGCCACGCACAACGCTGCGGCGGCGACAAAGAATGCCAGTCCGTATTTCCTCGAATCCATGCGTCCCACTCTTCTTCTCTACGTCCCCCTCGCGCGGCTTGTGACGCGCCACGGCCGAATTCCGCTTGGACCGCTCACCGATGCAGGAGCGCGGACTCCGACAGCCCGTTCATGACGAATTGTACCGCCAGCGCCGCCAAGATGATTCCGAGCAGCCGGGTTATCACGTGGATTCCGGTGTTGCCGATGACGCGCTGCAGTATGGGGGCGCCGCGCATGCACAACCACGTAACCAAGAGTGCCAGCGCAAACGCGGAGAACACGATCGCCAGCCGCACGCGCTCGCCGTGTGCCAGGTTGACGAGCAGTAATACCGTCGCGATCGTGCCCGGTCCCGAGATCATCGGTACGGCCAGCGGAAATACCGCCGGGTTCTCAACGGCCGCGGCTTCGCGTTCTTCCTCATCCGTGCGCTTTGCACCGGTCTTTCGCGCGAACAGCATGTCGATCGAGATCAAGAACAGCAGCACGCCGCCCGCGATGGTAAACGCCGGAAGCGTGATGCCGAGCGACTCGAGAATCGGACGCCCTACCAACCCCATGAAAAGGATGATTCCGGCCGCCACTGCGACCGCTAAGTCGACGATCTTCCGGCGCGTCTCTGCGGAATCGCCCTGGGTAGCGGCAAGCGTCATCGGGATCATTCCGATCGGATCGATGATCGTAAAGGCCGTTGCGAACGCGGTGGCGGCGAACTTGAGGTCCACGTGTCGAAGCTACGCGCGAGATGCGCGCCGGACCTGGCGAAAGGTTACGACGCCGCGCGAGCCGCGCTGCGCTTCTTCTCCTGAAGCTCCATCAACTGACCGGCGTGAACGTATCGCTCGATTTCTTCGACGACCTGGGGCTTCGGACGCGCAAACACCACGCTATAGAGAAACTTCGTACCGCTCTTTTCCACGCCCGGAAGAATCTTTGCCTGGACGCGCAGCTCGTCGAACGCCTTCGCGCGAACTTCTTTGTAGGTGACCGTGCGCCCAAAGATGCTCGAGTCGCGCGTCTCCACCCGCCGTGTCAGCACGTCCAGCATGTCGTTTGGGAGAGTGAACTGCAGTTCGATCGCGCGATCTTGCGACAGTTGCCGGTCGACGACGATCCGCATTCCCGAACGGCTCACGTCCAGCGCGATCGCGGGGTTGCCGGCACGCATCCCGCCGAGCGAGTAGCTCACACGAAACGGCTTCTTGACGCGGAACGTCTCGCGCTGCTGTACCGCGCGAACGCGCCCGGGGGCTTCAGAGCCATTCTCAGCGTGCACGCGCTTTTCGATGGCGCGCCGCTGCGCCGCCACGATGAATTGATAGATCGCGTCGCGATCCGCCGGGCGAATGCCGACGTACTCGACGCCGTAGGTGAAGGTACGGTTGTCGGGTTTGACGTCGATGACTTTGATAACGCCGCCGATCGGAATATCGGACTGACCCTCACGCGGCAGACCGAACTTGATTTGAGAATCCCGCAGCAGCATCACCGCTGCGGTCACGCGGCAGCCACCTTCGGAAATCTCCGAGAGCGTCGCGCGCAATGGCGCCTTCGTCCCCGGTACGGCCACCTCGATCGGGATGTCCGTGGGCAAACGGAAGAACGTACGCTCCTTCTGTGGTGCTGCCATATACAGCTATAGTATCGGAAGCGCGCTCACTTCGGGAACTAGCTGAGGTGCCGGGCGATTAGAGAGTAGTAACCGGAGCGTAAATCGAGGGTTAAGCCTCTGCAAAGACGGCGTCGGGCTCCGCCGGAGCCGGAAAAAAGTGCATCTTCAGCACGCGGAGCATCGCCGTTACCGGCACGGCCAGAAACGTACCGACCAGGCCGAACAGTGCCGAGAAAATCAAGATCGACAAGATGATTACCAGCGGTGAGAGCTGCAGATTCTGCTTCATAACGCGCGGCAGAATGACGTTGCCGTCAACCTGTTGGATGACCGCGAACAGTATTCCGACGATCAGCGCGTTTTGCCAACCATTGTAGAGCAATGCCAGCGCCACGGAGGGAATGAAACCGATGACCGCGCCGAGGTATGGCACGAGATTCAACACCCCTGCCCCCAAACCGATCACCAGCGCGTAGGGAACGTGCATGATCGCAAGCATGATCGTCACGAGGGCCGCGAGGATGGCGCCGTCCAGCAGCTGGCCGCGCACGAACGCACCCAGCACGACGTTGAGATCGCGAAGAATGCTCAGCGCCTTCGGGCGCGCGGCGGCGGGCACGAAACCGAGGCAGGCGCGCTTCAATTCTTCGGAATCCGTCAGGAGGTACGCGGTCAAAATCGGTACGATGATGACCGACAGGAACAACGCGGCGGCGGAAAAAGCCGCGCCAAGCGCGCGCTGCGCGACGCCGAAGCCGTATTTCGCAACGAGCGCGTTGACCTGTGCGGGAAGCGTATTGAGGTACGCCTGCACGTCCGGCGGCATGCGTTTCACAAAGGAATTGTTGGGATCGCTCAAATCGCGTTGCGCGCTCTGCGCGAGGCCCGGCAGTTGGACGATCAAGCCGTGCAATTGCGTGACGAGCGGCGGGACGACGACGAGCGAGAATGCCGCCACGAGCGCGAGAATGAGAAGGTACGATACCGCGAGTGCCGCACCGAGCGGCATACGGCGTCGGAGTGCCTCTACGAGCGGCAAGATGAGATATGCGATCAGGATCGCTGCAACGATGAGGATCCCGCTCGTGCCCAAAGCTTCGAGAAACTTCACGGCGACGACGACCAGCACCAGCGAGAGGGTGATGAGCGCAACCACCTTCAAGCCGTAGGTCACGCGGTCCGGCTCCGGGACACTCGACATAGGCCCTCCGTTTGCGCGGAACAAGGGCACGTCCTACCGCACGGAGCAGAGAGCGGCAATGACCGCTTTCGTACGACCATCGATACCACGAGGCGCGACGACGCTCGAGCGACATTGGTACGCCGACGCCGCCGTTTTCGCGCAAGAACAAGATCGCATTTTTGGCGTCTCTTGGATCGCCGTCGGACGCGCCGACGCAATCGAAAGCCCCGGTTCCTATCTTCTGGCAGAGGTGGCCGGCGAAAGTTTGATCGTCGTGCGCGACGCGGGACTGCGCCTTCGCGCCTTCTTCAACGTCTGCCGTCATCGTGGAACGCGGCTGTGCGTCGAACCGAAGGGCGCGTTCAAAGGTTCGATCCAGTGCCCGTACCACGCGTGGACCTACGGCCTGGACGGTTCGCTCCTCGCAGCCCGCAACATGGAGGGCGTCGAAGGGTTCGAAAAGAGTGACTATCCCCTGAAAGAAGCCGGCTGTGCGGTATTCAACGGTTTCATCTTCGTCAACGTCGGCGTGGGACAACCTCCCTTTGAAACGACGTTCGCTTCGGTGCTCCATCGATTCGATGCGTGGCAGATCGGTTCGCTGCGCAGTGCATCTCGCATCAATTACGACGTCGCCTGCAACTGGAAATTTGTCTTTCAAAATTACTCGGAATGTTATCACTGCCCGGTGATTCATCCGCAGCTCGAAAAGCTTTCGCCCTCGGACAGCGGACGAAACGATTTGAGCGAGGGGGCGTTTCTGGGCGGATATTCCACGTTGCGCGACGATCAGCAAAGCCTGACGCTCACCGGGCACACGTCGCGCGCGCCGATTTCAAGCGTTAGCCGCGCCGACCACAACAGAGTTTATTACTATACGATCTTTCCATCCATGCTTCTCAGCCTCCATCCCGACTACGTGATGGCGCACTACGTGACGCCGCTTGCGGTCGACCGGACGCATATCGTTTGCGAATGGCTGTTCGAGCCGCGCGCGATGAGCGACCCACGGTTCGATCCCTCGGACGCCGTCCAGTTTTGGGATTTGACGAACCGCCAAGACTGGCGCGTGAGCGAACTGTCGCACGCCGGTGCGAAGTCGCGGGCGTATACTCCCGGTCCATATTCGCATGCGGAAGGCTTGCTCGCCGCCTTCGATCGTCACTATCTGTCGTTGATGGAAGGCTGACGCGGTGCAAGAGCACCGCTCGCTCGCACGCCGCCTCGGAA